>CAJWBT010000026.1 GCA_913020235.1 uncultured Chloroflexota bacterium | reverse complement strand
GCCCGGATGCGCTCGGAAATGGCCGCGATGATCGAGCGCTATGGCGGTACGCCCTGCTCGGCGCCCGTGCTCGAAGAGGTCTACCTGAAGGACGCTCCGGACGCTCAGAGGCTGGTCAACGACATATGCGAAGGCACGGTTGCCGTGGTGATCCTGCTCACCGGGGTCGGCACCCGGGCCCTGGTCCAAACGGCCGGGGCCATGGGCCGGGAGGAGGAGTTCCTCCGCTGCCTGGACCAGCAAACGGTGATCGCTCGCAGCCCGAAGCCGGCCCGCGTGTTGCGGCGGCACAAGGTCCACATCGACGTCATTCCTCCGGAACCTTTCACGTCGAAAGAGCTGCTGGAGGCGATTCGGGAGATGGACCTCCGCGGCACCGTGGTGGGGGTGCAGGCCTACGGGGCGCCCAACGGTTTCCTGACCCGGAGTCTGGCCGAGCGGGGCGCCATCGTGCGGGAGGTCGCCCTCTATACCTGGGGTATACCCGAGGACCATACGCCCGTGGTCGGGATGATCGACGACCTGACCCGGGGCAAGATCGACGCCGTCGCCTTTACCAGCGGGCCCCAGGCACGAAACCTGCGCACCATCGCCGCCCAGGCGGGGAGAGAAGACCCTTTGATGGAAAGCTTGAACCGGCCGTCGGTGGTGGTCGGCTCGGTGGGTCCGGTATGCACCAGGGGGTTGCGGGAGGCCGGCATCAAGGTGGACGTGGAACCGGACCATCCCCATATGGGGGACCTGGTTCAAGCCCTGGCCCGACGTTTGGAGCACGCCCCCGGCCGGCCAGTTTGAGCCGGTGCCGTTGACCGGGCCCAAGCCCGTACCCCCTCTTTCCGAGCGAACTTCACGGACCACCAGGAGAAATGCCCCCTGGCGCCCTCTGTTTGGCCAGGGCCCTATAACGGAACCGGTTTAGCCACTTGTATCCAGTGGCGGGGCTCACACCGAAGCGCCGGCATAATTCCCTCATCCCGGCCCCCTTCCTCTGCACCAATCTTCCAAACTCCCGTCGATGAGACATCACAGATGCCTCTTCTCCCCTGGGGGCTTCTCGTCCAGGATTGCCGTTTCGGAGAATGTCTACGAGAATCTTGCTGACAAACGGTGGGGGGCTGTGCTAATTTGGTATGCAATCGGAGCAACGTGAGGTCGTGAACGGTGAGGGATGCCTCCAGCACCAGCCCAAAACCATCTTCCCGCGCCCCATCAGGGAGAAAGACGGGGCGAAGCGCCATCCCGGAGCGCCTGCTGGCCGGGCTCTGGCAGAAGCGGGCCTCCCGGCAGGCCTGGTTCCGCACCGGCGGCGGGGCCAGGGTGCGGGTGGTCTACCCCGGACGCGCCGGCCGGTCTGCCGGGCCGGACTTCCGGAACGCCCTACTTGAGATTGAAGGCCTGGGCCTGGTTCAAGGGGACGTGGAGATTCACCTTCGCCAGCGGGACTGGGAAAGCCACGGCCACGGGAAGGACCCCAACTATAACGGGGTAGTCCTCCACGCCGCCCTGGAGGTGGACTCACCCGTCACCACCCTGCAAAGCGGCCGCCAAGCTCCGGTGGTCTCTCTGGCATCCTTGCTGGAGGGTGAGGACCCACGGGACGCCCGGCCAGACCACGGCCTGTGGACCATACTCGACCGGCGGGGGTATCCTCGGCCCGGCACCCCCGGGGAGTTGGGCGACCTCTTGGACCGCGCCGGTGACCGCCGGTTTCTGATGAATAGCGCCGGCTTTCAACGGTTCTTGAGCGAGCAGGAGCCGGATCAGACGTTGTACGAAGGGATCCTGGAGGGACTGGGGTACCGGCACAACCAGCAGCCTTTCCTGAAGCTGGCGGCGCGGGCGTCCTACGCCGCGTTGCGGCGTGCCGCCTGGCGGGTGCCCGGCGAGCATCGGGTCCGGGCCCTGGAGTCTTGGCTGACCAGACTGTCCGGACTATCCGGATTGTCCGGCCTGTCCACGGCGACCGGCGGTCCTGAGCCGCCGTTGCCTCGTACCGGTTTCGGGGTGCCCCTGTCCGCCGGAGAGTGGCACTGCTTCCGGGTGCGGCCCTCCAACCATCCTCGCCGCCGCATCAGCGGGGCGGCGCGCCTGTTGGACCGCTACATCGAGCAAGGGCTGGTAGCCGGCCTGGGCCGGGTGGCCGGCACCGGCAGCCCCCGGGAGCTGACCTTGGCCCTGGAGGTGGGTCCGGACCCCGGCGGGAAACAAGCGTGGATCGGCCGGGGAAGGGCTCGAGACCTGGCGGTAAACGTGGTCCTGCCCTTCCTCCATGGCCTGGGGAGCCGCCATGAGTGCCTGGACCTCTACCAACGTTTCAGCAAGCTGCAGGAGAACGAGCTAACGCGAGAGATGGCCGACCAGCTGGTGGACCCGGCATGGGGCGGCGTCGTGACCACCGCCCGGCGCCAGCAGGGCCTGCTCCACCTCCACTCCCTGCTGGGCGGCGCCAGCTGAGCGGTTCGGCCGCGGGGGACACCCCTCCAGCGCGGGGTTGAGCCAGCAGGCGGAAACCACCGGGTTCCCGCTCCGAGGGGAGGCTAGTACTCAGTCAACTTGGTTTTAACAGGATGTCATTCTGAGGAGCGGAGCGACGAAGAATCTCAGCGTAATAACGAGATTCTTCGCTTCGCTCAGAGTGACAACTATCCGTTTCAGGGTGACTTAGAACTCCTTACAAAAGGAACCATCGTGTTTCCGGCGAAAGCCGGAATCCAGGGAGGCCCGTTCTGGGTTCCGGCCTACGCCGGAACGACGACGCTTACTCGCGGTGTTCCCTTTTGCCAAAGTTCGGAACGGACCGTATTGGCGTGTGACCATTTTGTCAGGCGCTCTTAGTACTAGCCGGCCAGGGGAACGGCCAGGGAGAGCCGAAGATCATCCCCGAGGTTGCGGGCGATGTGGCCGTGGCCGGTCAGGTCTTCGGCGACCAGCACGTCTCCGGGCATCAGACGCCGCACCGTCCCGTCGGCGACCTCGTACTCCGAAACGCCGGAGAGGTTCACCACGTACTGGCGCCGGGGCGCGTTATGGTAGTCGTGAACGGACGGCGAGGGGCGCCGGTTCAGGATTATGTCTCCCTCGCCGACCCGGTTCACAATCTCCGCGAACTGGTCGGGGGTCAACTCCTCGAAGTGGGACTCGCCGTCATCTCCGGTAAAAACGTGAACGATCTGCACTTTCCAGCCTCCTAGACTTGATGAACAGCCCCGGCCCCCAGCCGCTCCCAAAGCCCTGGGAAAGCGGCGATCTCGCCGAGGGCGAAAACAAGGGTGCTTCCTCGTTGGTGTCGCCGGGTCCTCCCCGGCCAGCCTCGGGGTGGGCTCTCAGTCCGCCAGGGGGATGACCGCCATGGTGCTGGGCCCGCTCCCAACGACCCGCGTGGTATGGCCCTGCCCGGAGGTGTCTTCCACCAGGCGGGCGTCCCCCGGGCCGTACCGGCCGGTGCTCCCATCGCTGAGCCCGATTTCGATCTGGCCGGACAGGGTTATCACCCATTGGCGTCGAGGCGCCGGGTGCCAGTCGATGTAATGGCCGGCCGGCCACTCCCGGAAGGCAATGCCGGTTGTTGCCTGGGGAGACGCCAGCCCCGGACGGGATGCCGGGTCCAGCTCCTCGATGTGCGACCGGCCATCCTGGCCGGTGTATAGCCGGTAGACGCCCATACGGCCACCTCTTCCCGCGCCGGTTCTTGTCTGGAAGCAGCCCCCAGCTTAAACCTTTCCACACCGGCAGGCAACCGAGTGCCCGTTCGGCGTGGTTCGCCGGGAATTCGAGCCCGGCTAGCTCAGCCTCCGCCGTCTCCGGGTTCCCCCGGTGAGGGTATCGGCCGACCGGCCCCGCCGACCCGCTGGACGGCTGGAGAATGGAGCGGGGCGCCAACTGGACCGGATAGTCTCCAAGCCGGACGGCGCCGGTTCCATTTGGCTTTAGGAAAGGCTCTCCGGCAGCCTCTCCTAAAGGAATCTCCCTCTCTCGACTGTGGTAGAATGGGCACGGTCCATCATTTGTTGGTCACCAGATGCGGGTCAGTACAGCCCAAATGGCGGCTCCAGCACCGGGGTCCACCCTCGGTCTGGGACGTGAGAGGAGAGCAATGAACTTGACCCAACGACGCGAACGCTACCGGTCCATCCTGGCCGGCGACCGGTGTGTTCACCCCGCCTCGGTGTTCGACCCCATATCAGCCCGGATCGCCGAGGACCTGGGGTTCGAGGTAGGGATGTTCGCCGGCTCCATCGCCTCCGGCACGGTGCTGGGAGCACCCGACCTGGTGGTGTTGACGCTGACCGAGTTCGCCGAGCAGATTCACCGTATGTGCCGGGCCGGGAGCCTGAGCCTCATGGTGGATGCCGACCACGGCTACGGCAACGCCCTCAGCGTGATGCGCACCGTGGAAGAGCTGGAAAGCGCCGGGGTCGCGGCCCTGACCATCGAGGATACGGTGCTGCCCCGAGCGTTCGGCGCCGCCGGGCAAGAGCAGCTGCTCTCGTTGGAGGAGGGCGTGGGGAAGATGAAAGCCGCGCTGGCGGCACGGCAAGACCCGGGCCTGGCGATCGCCGGCCGCACCGGCGCCCTGCGGGGGTTCGGGATCCCCGAGACAATCCGACGGGTCAAGGCCTACGAGGCCGCCGGGGTGGACGCCATATTCCTGGCCGGCGCCCGGACCAGGGAAGAGATCCAGGCGGTACACGCCGAACTCAAGGTGCCCTTGCTCCTGGGGGGCGCCGGCGGCGAGTTGGACGACCGCCAGTTCCTGGGGGCCAATGGGGTCCGCGTAGCATTGCAAGGACACCTGCCATTCCAGGCCGCGGTCAAGGCGGTCTACGACACGCTGAAGGCGTTGCGTGATGGGGTGCCACCCGCCGATCTGGGTCCCCAACTAGCTTCAGCGGAGCTGATGGCCCAAGTCACACGCCATGCGGACTACAGCCGCTGGGCGGAGGATTTCCTGAGCTGAGACCGGCCCGGCCGGCTGGCCTGACCGGTTAGCATATACTCGCGCGGTCCGGCAGGTCCTGCGGCCCGACGGCCCGCGGCTGATGGCAGATAGCCGACCGCTCACTGTAGCTGGAGGGATGTCGCTCAGATGTACAAGAAGATCCTGGTCCCCCTTGATGGCTCCGAGGTAGCGGCCTCCGTATTGCCCTATGTGGGCAACCTGGCGGGGCGTTTGGGCGCCAGCGTGACGCTGTTTACGGTGGTGGCGCCGGGACGGCGTGCGGCCCGTGCATCCGACACCGAGGTGCGGGCGGAGGCGGAGGCCCAGTCACGGCGGCAGGCACAACACCTGACCGCGACGGGAGTCACGGCAGATGTCATGGTGGTGACCGGCCAACCGGTGGAGCAAATCATCTCCCGGGGCCAGAGCGGCGGGTTCGACTTGATCGCCATAGGTACCCGGGGCCACTCGGGCATACGGCGCGGTCTGCTGGGGAGCGTGACCGATGGGGTGGTCCGTTCGTCAACGGTTCCCGTCTTGGCATTGAGTCCCAAGGCCGTGGAGGCCAACGCCCAACTGAACTTCGGGCTGGCCACCATCACGGTTCCCCTGGACGGCTCGGCGGTGGCCGAAGGTGTCCTATCCTACGCCGAAGACCTGGCCCAACAGCTGGCCTTGGAATTGCGGTTGCTGCGGGTAGTCTCGGTGGGAACCATGGCCTACTATGCCGTGGAGGGCGGTCCGGTGGACACCACCCCCGTTGAGCAGGAGCTGGAAGATGACGCGGCCCAATACCTCAACGGCGTCGCCGAGACCGTCGGCCAGCACGGGCTGAGCGTGACCTGTACCGTGGAGCGAGGCTCCCCGGCCCTGGCGATCATCGACCACGTCAGAAATACCCAAAACAATATGGTGGCCATCTGCTCCCACGGGCGGTCCGGCCTGGGCCGGCTGCTAATCGGCAGCGTGGCGGACTCCATCATCCGCTCCTCCGGCGTCCCGGTGCTGGTGATTACTCCACAAATAGCCACTTCCCGGTAGCGCCGATCTTCCGTAGGCGAGGAGGAGCGCTGTGAAGATTGTCTGCAACCACCTGCATTTTCGGAGCGAGGACCCGGACGCGGCGGCCCAGTTCTACTGCGACAATTTCGGCGCAGTCATCACCTCCGTGAGGCCCCTTTCGACCACCAAGTCGATCCAACTGGAGCTGGGCGACCGGCCGTTGATGACCATCTCGGGACGGGCCGAGGGCGAGAACCCGGTCCCCGGGTCCACCGAGCCCCGCTACGGGCTGGACCACTTCGGCTTCGAGGTGGACGACATGGATGCCGTTGTCGCCCACCTGAAGGCCAACGGCGTCCAGTTCAACTGCGATCCCTGGACCATGCCCTCGGGTTCGCAGGTCGCGTTCATCGTGGCTCCGGACCAGGTCAGCGTCGAGCTGATACAGAGGCCGAAGACTTAGCGAACTATCCTCTAGATAGCTTTACCTCAGCGAAGGTGTGAGACATTCCCTCCCAAGGGCCGTCTTTCCGGCGGAAGCCGGAACCCAGCGAAGTGTTAGCTGGGTCCCCCTTCCTGGCCCGCTCCCTTCTTCAGCAGGCCGATGAAAAACCCCACGGGAATCTGACGATGATCGGGGGTGCCGGCTTCAATAGGGGAAACCCTGAGGGAGGCGGCCCCGCCGCGACGACGACGGGACCCCCGGTTGAACCGCCGGTGGCGGACCGGCCCCGGGGCAACCAGAGGCCAGGGTGCCGGCGGACCACGAGGCCTCAAGATCGCTAGGCTCCTTTCACCGGGGCTGCCGCGAAAATGGTGAAAGGCCGGAAAGGCCCTCACCCCAGCCTTCCTCCAGAGAAGAGGGTTGACCGCGGGCCCGGTCGAGGGGCCTATTTCTCAAGGAAAAGTAGAGATCAGGCTGCCTTCCTGACACCGGTTTCATCCTGGATGGCCTCCATTACCGCCGATGGATTCATCGGCAGCCGGCTCATCCGCACGCCCACAGCATGGTAGATAGCGTTGGCCATAGCCGTCAGCGGCGGCACTATCGGGCCTTCGCCCACACCCCTTACCCCAAAGGGGTGCCCTGGATTGGGCACCTCCACTATGACCGCTTCGATCATCGGCAAATCCAGGCTGGTCATCATCCGATAGTCAAGGAGGCTGGAGTTAAGTAACTCCCCCTTGTCGCTCATGTAGTACTCCTCGTCAAGGGCCCAGCCAATCCCCTGGACCGTCCCACCCTGCATCTGCCCCTCTACGTAGCTGGGATGGACGGCCTTACCCGCATCCTGGAACGCGGTGCAGCGCACCACCTGGACCTTGCCGGTTTCCGGGTCGACGTCCACATCCACCAGGGTGGCGGTACAGGAGCCGCCAACCCCCCGCGGGTTGATATTACCCCGGCCGACCACCGGGCCACCGGTCTCGTGGAGCTTGGAAGCCAGCTGCTTGAAGGTCAGGCGCAGCTCCGGGTCGGCCCGGTGCCGGTACACTCCATCGATCTCCTCCACCTGGTCGGGGGTTGCTTCCCACAGAATGGCTGCCCGGTTTATCAGCTGCCGCCGGATGTCCTTGGCCGCCTCGTAGGCCGCCCAGCCCGTCTTGAAAGCCACGCTGCTGCCCGCCGTCTGGGACGTGTAGCCGATGGAGTCGGTATCGACAACCGAGGGATGCACCTCCTCTACCGGGATACTCAGAACCTCGGCCAGCTGCTGGGCGACCGCGGTCCGGCTTCCACCTATGTCAACGGATCCCTCGGCCAGCATCACGGCCCCGTCGGGGTTGACGCTGGCGACCACGCAAGACGGACCGGAGTTGTTGCGCCAGAAACCCACCGCGACACCCCTCCCCGGGTTCTTGCCCTCCAACGGTGCGGTGTAGTGGGGGTGTGACCTGAGTGCCTCCATTACCTCGACGCATCCGATGCGGGGATTTCGGGCGCCGTCGGCCCGCCTCGTGCCCTCTTCGGCGGCGTTGCGCAGACGGAACTCCATCGGGTCCATCCCCAGTTCTTCACTCAGCTCATCGATCAAACTTTCGACGGCGAAGCACCCAATGGGAGCGCCGGGGGCTCGATAGGCCGCCGTTTTGGGCTTGTTGTCTACAACGTCGTAACCGTCTATTAGCAGGTTGGGGATGTCGTAGGAGGCGAACATGGACGCCGTGGCTCCGCCGATGGGTGAACCGGGATAGGCTCCGGCTTCAAAAACCAGGTGCGCGTGGGCCGCGGTGATGCACCCGTCCTCGGAAGCGCCCATCTTCACCTTCATCCAGCTTCCGGAGGTAGGGCCGGTGGCTTCCATCACCTCAGTGCGGCTCATGGTCATCTTCACGGGCCGCCGCGTCTTTTTCGAGAGGACCGCCGCCACCGGCTCCAGATAGCAGGTGAGCTTGCCGCCAAACCCTCCCCCAATCTCCATGGGCACCAGTTTGATCCGGGAGGACGGGATCCCCAGGACATGGGCTGTATTGTCCCGGATACCAAAGGGATTCTGCGAGCTGCACCAGATGGTTATCCGCCCCCCCGGAGCCCACCACGCGGTGGCGCTCTGCGGCTCGATGTAGCCCTGGTGTACCGTGGCCGTGCGGTACTCTCGCTCTATCACCACGTCAGCTTCCCGGAATCCCTCACCCACGTCGCCAAACTCGAACTGCTGATAGCTGGCAATGTTGGTTTGTTTGGGGAATCTCCCATCGAAGCTGGCAGTGGTCATGTGCTCATGCAGTATCGGTGCACCGGGCTTCATGGCGTCTTCGGCGTTTGTCACCGCCGGCAGCACCTCGTAATCCACCTCAATCAGAGCCAGGACCTCTTCAGCCACGTGGGAATTTCCAGCGGCCACCGCGGCCACGGGGTGACCCTTGTAGAGAACCTTCTCGCCGGCCAGCACGTTGTTGCTGAGGTACTTCAGGCTGAGGAAGCTGTCTTCGCCCACCTCAGCCAGTTGGTCGGGCACGGGAGCCAGGTCCCTGGCGGTCGCCACGGCCAGGACCGCGGGGTGAGCTTCCGCCTTGCTGGTATCGATCGACCTGATGCGAGCATGGGCATGGGGGCTCCGGAGCACCTTTCCAAAAACGAGGCCCGGCAACCGGACATCCGCCCCGTACAGGGCTTTGCCCGTAACCTTGTCTGATCCGTCGTGGCGTATCGGCCTCTTGCCGATGACCTTGTAATCGACGTTCGAAAGCACGATGTTCGAGGCCATCTGCTCTACGCCTCCAAGTGTATTTGTCCAGCGGGCCCCCGTGCGGAGCTTGAACGCCGTGCCGAAGCAACCGGGTTGCGCCTTTCGTGGTCCATCCGCGCTTCCCGGGACCTACTCTACCGCCGCTCGAGCACGCTCTGCCAAAGAAGTCAGCTTCGCAATCTGCTCAGCCGAGAGGCCTTGAAAGCCTCCCGCCCTTTCCAGCAGCGGGCTCGCGAGGGTCGTTTCTGAATCTCGCCGGGCTTCTCCGGGCGCCGGTTCCGGGCCGGCCTCGCTACTTACGAGAAACATGAAGCGGTACATCAAGGCGGCCAGTCCTCCACCGAGAAGCGGGCCGAGCCAGTAGAGCCAATGGGCGTCCCAGGCGCCGCTGACCAGCGCGGGGCCGAAGGATCGGGCCGGATTCATGGACGCGCCGGTGAGTGGCACCCCGATGAGGTGGTCAACGAGAACCGCCAGGCCAATGGCAGCTGGCGCGATCTGCTTCAGGCCGCTCGGGTCCATGGCAGTCGAGATGACCACGAACACCAGAACGAAAGTGAGGATTAGCTCCGCGAGCAGTCCCGATCCTTCGCTCATGTTGTCCGCCAGCCCATGGGACCCCAGATTTCCATCAATGGCTCCAGGGACCACGGCCGCGATCAGGAGCGCGCCCAGAACAGCTCCGGTAGCCTGGGCCGCCACGTACAAAGCACCCCTGGGGATGCTGATGTTCTTCGAGAGGACCGCCGCGAATGTGACCGCCGGGTTTATGTGCCCTCCGGATATATTCGCCGTCGCCGATACCAGCAGGACGATCGCCAAACCGTGAGCAAGCGCAATCGCCACCAGCCGCGCGGGCGTCAACGAGTCGCCGGTGAGCTGACCGGTGACAACCACGGTGCCCGCACCGAGAAAGACGAACAGAAGAGTCGCGATTAGCTCGACGCCGACGGCACGCCACGTATCGGTGCTCTGGAATTCGGCCCACCGACCGCCCCGGCGCACCACGGCCCGCTCCTCAGCGGGAGCGAAAGAGCGTTCGCCGCCCTCCCTCGTCGTTTCGCCTCTACGAGCTGAAGGGATTGCCTTCCCCACGATCTATCCTCCTCAGGTCAATTCCAAAAGCCGGTCCTTCCGCGGAACCGCTCTCTCGCCGTCCTGACCTAGTACTCAGTCAACCTAAATCTGCAATTGTCATTTTGAGCGAAGCGAAGAATCTCAGCGTAACGATAAGATTCCTCGTCGCTCTACTCCTCGGAATGACATCCTTTCAAAACCAAGTTGACTGAGTACTGGCTCACGCTTGAATGGACGGCTAAGTGTGGCTGTCCACTCAATCAAGGGCTTGATTGACGGGCCAAATCCCCTTTTGCCCCCCTCTGATAAAGGGGAAATAGGGGAATCTACTCCTCGCTTGCTTCTGCAACCGGTGCAGGCGCCGAATTCCGGGCCCTTGATGGTCAGACCTTCCGCTCGGGTGTCGCCGGCCCGGTTGCGGTTGGCCGAGATAGGTCAGGCGGCCGCCGGCCCGACCAGTACGTCCTGGCCATCAATTCGCACTTGATACATCTGGAGGTCTTCATCAGCCGGGGCGTCGAGTGCTTCCCCGGTGGTTACGTCGAACACCGACCCATGCGACGGGCACTCGACCTGCACCCCGTCCAATTCGCCTTCAGATAGGGGGACAAAAGCATGGGTGCATATGTTGCTGCATGCGTAGATAGTTCCGTCCACGTTGGTGAGCAGTACCTGGTCCTCACCCACCTCGACCGCCTTCATATCGCCGGGCGAGAGTTCGCCAACCCCGGCTACCCTCACAAAAGCTGCCTGTATCATCGAGTCCTCCTGAATTGGTACTTCCCAAGAATGAGCCGCCCGCGGCCGTTTAGAGAGTCAACCGCCCGGCACTGAATGAATCCCCCAAGCGCTTCCTGGCATTGCTCTATGAGGCAAGATACCGGGGGCCGCGGCAACGGCTGGGAGTTACTTTATTCATCTTCCCCGATTGTCCCCCGGTCGCTAGCCCCCTGAACTTCCATCGTCAACCTGTCGAGCCCGGCACGGAAACCGAGTTTGTAATCATCCCATGCGTAGTTACCGATAGAGTTGTGGAACTCCCGGTTCTCACCACACACCTGGCACACCCCAAGGCTCAGCGGGCCCACGGCCGGCTGGATAACCCAGTAGTGCCGGCAGGGAGATGGGTCCGTACGCTCGGCGCTCTCGGAAACAGATGTCCAGCTGGTCATTACGTAACCTTCGCGTTATCGAATAGCTTGAAATGAATGATACCCAAGTTTAACAGCATTTGTCAATATTATATGTTAAAATAGTTATATATGTTTTTTACCTCAATAATTTGACATTCAGCACCTTATGCTCCTAAATGGGCATAGACCTTGTGGGGGTGGGGGTATGAGCATGGCCATGACCAACCAAATAGGCGGGACCCGGCCAAGGATTCTGGCCATTATGCGGAGAGAGGGGTCGGTGACCGTGGATCGGCTCGCGAGAGAGATCGACCTGTCGTCGACCACCATTCGCCGCCATCTGGACATACTGCAGCGGGACCAGTTGGTCTATTTCGAGCCGGTCCGCGAGAAGCTGGGGCGCCCGGCGTACGTATATGCGCTGACGGACGATGGCCAGGAGTCCGGCTTTCGCGACTACAAGGCCGTGCTGAGCATTCTGCTGGCCGAGATCGCGGGCCTATCCGCCGCCGACCTTTCCCACGAAGATGGCCAGGAGTTGCTCGGCCTTCTAATCGCCCGCGTCGCCGACCACGTCAGTTGGCCTTACTTGCTGCCTGCTTCTTCATCCAACGAGGAGAAGGTTGCCAAGCTCGAGCAGGCACTAACCGATCGCGGGTACTCTCCGGAGTTGACACAAAGGAGCGGCCAACTGGATATCCGGCTCTCCAATTGCCCGGTGCGCTCAGTCGCATGTTCTCAAGACGGGGTATGCCTTCTTGACCACAAGATCATAGCCAACATTCTGGGAGTAGACCCGATAAAGAAATCCTCCGTGCGCGGCGGCCACACCTCCTGCCTTTACGTCGCCGCGATTCAGAACTAGGGGTTCCGGGCCGCAGCTCACCCCTACCGGCCTATTCCCTGCCCCTTTTGCCGAATCCCCGGGTTTGCCGCGCTACCGATTGACCGCGCTGGTAGGTTGTTGGCCGGGCGGCCGTTCGTCTGCGCCGCGCTTGGACCTAGGGAGAGCATGCATAGTTGCCACCGCCGAGCGCAGAACGAGCTGATTGACGTTCTCGTGCTGGAACAAGATGGTCTCCTTTAGACGCTGTCAGCGGCAACAGGCCCTTGCTGAGGGATCATTGGGGGCCGTCCTCGTTCTCCTACCCGGGCTGCTGGCAAAGATCAAAGCGCTGGGGGTCAACGACTGGCGGGCCGGTTGGCAACGATGGCCGGGGAAGAACTCGATCAGGAACACGGGCCACCGGGCTTCAGGAAAGATATGCGCCCGGCGGGCCGATTTGCAAGTTTGGTGGGCCTGGATGGACTCGAACCAACGACCTCGGTCTTATCAGGACCGCGCTCTAACCGCCTGAGCTACAGGCCCACAATCGCAAATGGCATTTGAATTATAACCAGTGACCGGCCGGGTATCAAGGACTCTCGGGTCCCCCGCCACCGGCCGATTCCCCGCCGGCCTCCTGGGGGCCGTGCAACTCCCGGGGCGGCGGCCGCCGCCTTACCGGGCGCCGGTGGCCCCTGCTTTGAGTCCGTCCCGCCGGCTTTCCCACGCCACGGGCCACCGAGGATTCGGGTCCCCACTCCTGGGGGAACTGGAGGGTCCGCACCGGGTAGTTGATCACCATGTTGTTATCTTTCAATCGCTGGTGAAGCTTCTGCATCAAAGCGGTCTGAACGACGAAGCTACCGAACCGGTCCCTGGCCTGAAGGAAGAGCCAGAAATTCACGTTGGAGTCACCGAAATTGTCAAACCCAAACCAGCCCCCGTAACTCTTGACGGCGCTGGGCTCGGTATCCAGCACCTCATCCATGACCTCCCGGCAGACCCTTTCCACCTCGTACAGGTCGCTGTCGTAGCTCACTCCGCAGCTGAGCCACACGTTGACCGCCGGCACCGGGCGCTGGAAGTTGGTGATGA
>CAJWBT010000025.1 GCA_913020235.1 uncultured Chloroflexota bacterium | reverse complement strand
CAACCCAGTTGCCGTCGCTACACATGTAGAGGTTACGAGGCCCGCCGCCTCCGCTTCGGTTGCCGCGACGACTCTGGATAAAACCAAGCTGGTCGTACGTCAACGGCTGCGCTCCCAGAACGAAGAGCAGTGGCTCGAACAGTGAGACATCGATCTCCTGGCCAACCCCGGTGCCGGCCACGTCGCGGTGGTAGACTGCGAACATGGCGCCGAACAAGCCAAACAGGCCGGCGATTCCGTCTGCCAGGGCAAGCGGTGGCAGGGTGGGAGGTCCTTCCGGCTGCCCGGTGATGTGAGCGAATCCGCTCATGGCCTCGGCCAGTGTGCCAAACCCCGGCCTGTTCTTATAGGGGCCGGTCTGGCCAAAGCCGCTGACCCTCACCATTATCAGACGTGGATTGACCGCCTTCAGCGCCTCATACCCCAGCCCCCAACGTTCCATCGTGCCGGGGCGAAAGGCCTCTATCAGGATATCGGTGTCCTCGACCAGCCGTTTGAAGATTTCGCCGCCTTCGCGGTTGCCCAGGTCCAGAGTAATGCACTTCTTGTTCCGGGAGTGGAATTTCCAGGCCAGCGGTATCCCGTCCTTGCGCCGGCCGGCCGACCGCAGGTTGTCTCCATACTTGGGATGCTCGACCTTGATCACTTCGGCGCCAAAGTCCCCCATGAGAGTTGCCGGCATGGCCCCTGCGTAGAGTTGGCTGGTGTCTAGAATCTTCAGCCCTTCAAGCGCCATACCGTTGCCGCCGGCGAAATTCGCCCCGAGAGTCATGCCTCACCTCCTTTGCTACTGAACCACGGTACTACGGAACCGCGGGATGCGAAAGCGGCCGGGACCGGTGCGCCGCCGCTTCCGCTCGCTCCACCAAAGCTTCGGCCCGCTTGCCGGCAGCTACCAGGACGCCGGGCCCCCCGGGAGGCTGGAGATCACGCGATCTCCGCCGAGGGGTCAATCACCTCGTAGTTCCCACGCGAAGGGCCGGCGGCGCCGCGAGAGACCTTCCATATCGCAGCTTTTGACTGGACACCACTCAGCATGCTACTCTGTTAACTACAGTGAGGAACAGAAAACAGGTACTACAGTCGGGGACACGGCTGTAGATCGTATGGCCTTTTTGTACATAAGGCTTCCCCGCTAGTCTACCCAGAGCAGGTCCTCCCCATACTTGACACTGTAAGTCGCAAACTCAGCGCACTTTTCCGAAAGCGCACCTCCGAGGCCCCGGCTGATCCAGCCTCGATCCCTTCGCTTCCCCAAGGCCGGACCGCCACTGTCACCCGTGACACGCCATCTTCGCCAGCCAATGGGTCTAAACCGTTCAGCCCTGTATCAGGAGAGCGGCCCAGGCGACAGAGAAGGCGGCGGGAGCCCCAAGCCGACACCGCACCTGCCATATCTTTGCCCGATAGGCCCTTCGGTGATCTGCTGGTTTCAGACCCCGTGGCTCGGGCTTTGGAAGGTATGGGATACACCTCCCCCACGCCCATACAGGAGGCGGTGATCCAGCCGGTACGCGACGGACGGGACGTAGTAGGCCAAGCCCAGACCGGCACAGGCAAGACCGCTGCCTTTGGCATTCCGCTGGTGGAGGCACTGAATCCGGACGTTCGAGAGGTACAGGCTCTGGTGCTGGTGCCTACTCGAGAACTGGCGGTGCAAGTCCGGGGCGAGATCGTGCGCATGGGCAGGTTCAGGAAGCTGAGGAGCGTCGCCATCTATGGTGGCCAGCCCATTGCTCGCCAGTTGGACGCGCTACAGCAGGGCGCCCACATACTCGTAGCTACTCCGGGTCGGTTGATGGACCACATGGAGCGACGCACGGTGCAGCTGGGACGGCTTCGATTCGTGGTGTTGGACGAGGCGGACCAGATGCTGGACATCGGTTTCGCTGACGACATAAGACACATACTTCGGCACACGCCCTCGTCTCGGCAGACGCTGCTATTCTGCGCCACGATGCCCGGCCGGCTCAGAAGCCTGGTATACAGCTACATGAAGAAACCCGACTGGATACTGGTAGGTGGGGACGCCGAGCCGGTAGAGGCAGTTGAACAGGTCTATTTCGAGGTGGCCGAGGGGGACCGGCCTGCCGCCCTGGAACAGCTGCTGAAAGAGCCTGGCCGAATCACCCAGGCACTGGTGTTCCGGCGCACCAAGATAGGGGTGGACCGGTTGGTGGCCTACCTACAGCGTCGCGGGCTCGACATCCAAGCCATCCATGGCGACATGACACAGGCGCAGCGTGACTTGGTGATGGGCCAGTTCCGGGCCAAGCATCTGCGCGTCCTGGTAGCCACCAATGTGGCGGCGCGAGGGCTGGACATTCCAGCAGTGTCTCACGTGGTCAACTACGACGTGCCGAGCAATGTGGAGGAGTACGTTCACCGCATCGGCAGAACGGCGCGCATGGGACGGCCTGGCACCGCAATCACCTTCGTCTCAGAGTGGGATTTCCAGATGCTGGATACCATCCAGGCCCACGTGGGTGATGAGCTGAGACAGGAGCAACTGTCGGTCTACCTCAGTTAGCCGAGAGCCGGCGGTGGGGCACCCGGCCGGCGTGAATTCCCGAGTCTCGCCCATCCAGATGACCGGTGATTTCACCGGCGCCCGTTGAGACCCCAAGCCGCTCCGCCTTCGTCGAACGCGTCATTGGCCTGACCCGAAACTAACTCCGCGGAACGGCTGACTCCCTGAAAGCAAATCTGCAACTACCGGCGTTTCGGTTGAGCCAGCCGCAGACCAGGATTGCTCGGTCGAGCACCAACCTCGCGTCGGTCTGCGCACTTGCCAGCTCTTCGGGTACGGTCAATCGGCCCGGCTCTTTGGCTTTCTCCGTGTTGATCCCGATCAGATTGCCCTTCATGAAACAGTATGTCAGAGGCGGATCGCCTCGGTCGTGGATAGTCATTGGCCCAGACCTGAATCTCTGAGTGAACAGCTGGTGTGACGAGAAGTCCGAGCAGAATCTCAGCCGCTCTCTTAGCTCGGCCGCTTTTTCGTATTCGCAGTTTGCGGCGGAGCGCTTCATTTCACGTTTGAGTTCGCGGGCAACCCAGTTCACGTGTCCACTCAGGAAGTCGAAAACTCGCCGTACTATCTCCGAGTATTCCTCCATCGACACCCCGTTTCTGCAGGGACCAACGCATAAGCCGAGGTCAAAGTTCAAGCTCTTCCGGAACGGCCGCGGGTCCGTACAAAACCTGAGTCCGAATTGGTTGTTGACGACGCTTAAAATGCGCTCGGCCAGGTAGCGGTCCCGGAACGGGCCGAAAACGTGGCTCCCGGCAGCCTCTTGGTCGGTGACCACTCTGCAGGTGGGGTACGGATCGTCGGTGAGGACGAGGTAGCGGCAGTCGTTAGATTGCTGTTGGCGAACGTTGTATTGGGGCTGCTTGAGCTTGATCAGAGCGTCTTCTAGGAGAAGCGCGAGAAGCTCAGACCGCGTTTCCCGGAAGTCGAAATCGTGGATGTTGAATACCATTTGTCTGATGCGGTGTTCAAGTCCGGCTTGATTCGAGCGGAAGTAGCTCAGCATCCGCTGCCTCAGGTTAACCGACTTGCCCACGTAGATCGTATTTCCTGAACGGTCTCGAAACAGGTATACGCCCGGACCCCGCGGCACACTCTGGCGAATAGCATCGGTGAGTCGCCCGTGATCCTTATTCAGCGGCATCCCTGACTTCTTCCTGCCGCCCACGGTACGTGTTGATGTTCAATTGGAAGCTCATCTGGAAGCTCATCGAACTTTGGAAGACGGAGCGGAGGAACGGCGCCGTCAGCATCGCTCCGGTGGCCCGGTCGAGTTGGCTTGTCCATCCCAGCCTTACAACGGCGTTTCTGTCCAGCTTTGCGATGCGGTCGAGGAGGTAGCTACGGAGGCCGGAAGCCTGAACCTCGGCGCCAATCTCGAGATCGACCATGGGCCGAGCGGGAAGCTCTTGGAACTGCAACTCGGTTACCCACCCGGTGCCCGCAGGGCCGTGATCGATCCTGATGTCGAAGAACCCTTTTAGCTCGTCCTTCTCCGCGAATGATGTCCGTTCGGTCGAGCCGGGGTATATCACCTGGAGCGCATCCCTCCCCATTGCTTTCCTCAGAACCTGCTGGCGATGCACGTGGCCCGCGAACACCGCGACGAAGTCCCCGGGAATATCCGACATCCTCACCACATCCGGGCCCGAACGGAAAGTGTAGCCGGAAGGACCAACCTGAGCGCCTTCCACGAAATGGTGCATGCAGAGAAGCTTGATGTCGGCGGAGGACGCATCCCAGCCGGTCTCAGTAAGGACCTCCTTGAACCGGAGCCCGATATCATCGCGGACGAACGGAAACCCGGAAACGGCGATGGAAGTCCCTGCCACCTCAACCCGATACGTTTTCGGTTTATCGAAGACATGAATGTTTGGGTGCGCCAGCCAAATGGAAGCGGGCAGCTTTGACCGCTCATGGTTCCCGGGTACGATCAGAATAGGGATCCCGGTTTCCGCAAACTTCCAAAGGGCGTCGTACACTTTGTCCACGATTGGCTGCGGTACCCGGCTCCGGAAGAACAGATCACCGCCGTGCACCACCAGGTCCGGCCCGGTGCTCGCTGCGTAGTCGAGGACACGATCGAAATTGTCGAAGAAGTCCTGGCCCCGGTGTCTTCTTTGTACCCTGGGCCTCAGAGGATAGTCAAAGCCCAGATGGGTGTCCGCGAAGAATACGATTCTTATCGGTGGACTCTTCATGTCAGCTTGCCGGGGCTGACCGGCCGGCGCGAAGGCAGCGGCATATCCTCGTGTTCCCATTCGTTGTCCCGGAAGTCATGCAGCCACCGCGCCGGCGCCCGGTGGTCCCGCCCGACCCGTCACTTGCTCTTCTTGCTCTTCTTCTTCTTGGCCGGCGCCCGCTGGCCGACCGTAATTGCGGCACGCGCCCATTCCCGAAGCGCATTCGCGTCATTCATAACATCGTCGGGGACCCTGTAGTAGGGCATTTTGCCATAACGTGCGCTGGAAGCTTGTTCATAGCCGGCCAGATTCGAATCATCCACCTTGAAGAACAATGCCGAGCCGGCCATTAGAGCAAACATGGTTTCGGATTCAAATATCCCGTAGCCGCCAAACATCGCTCGAGCTTTCACGTCCCCAAGCGGCCCCAGATTCCCTATGACAAAATCCCGAAACTCATCAGGAACAGCCATGTGTTTCGCTCCTTTTTTCAGGCCCGGGGGTGCCCCAATGGTGACCAGCCGATTGTCCGGCGGCATATGTATGAAGGATGTGAGCGAGATCAAGAGACCTCGCGTCCGGAGACTCAAGAATGAGTCCTCTTTGACAGGCCGGATTATGCGCCTTCCATGCCTAGGGCGCAAGGTGCTGCCGTCTCTAGGCGCCTTTCCCCTTCGCGGAATCCCTGGCCCGCGGTGGCCCCGTGCGACGATGAAACGTGCTGGGAAAGGCCGAAGGACGGGCAGATAGTAATTGCCCCGCTTCCAGGGGCGGCGCGTGCTCCCCGCGTCTCATCAGACTCGGCCGTGATCAATAGAGGTGGGAAATCTCGGCGGGATTGAAACGGCGGTCGCCGCGAAGGCCGATCCAACAGGAAAGTGGCAGCGCCAAGTCCGCCCAGCGGCGAGCCGAGCGGTGTCGGGAGAAGCAGCCTTTCGGCCTCTGGTTGAACTCAGAGCCCCCTGCTTGGCGCCGAGGGCTCCTCTTCGGGGTGGACTACCCCCGGACGCTGGGCTGCTTCCCGTTGCGGACGACCATGAAGGGGCGACAAAGGAGAAGCCCGAAGGAGCCAAGTTTCTGGGCCATCGCTGAGACTCCGTGCCAGGTCCACCTGAAGGCAATCACCACACACACCGCCGGAACCCCGAATATCAACCCCAGGTAGACAACCGCAAGTGTGGTCTTGTCGAGTTGCGTCATGTATTCGTGCCTCCGGTCTGTTGGCGTCCCTGGTACGCTCGGGCGTCTTCCCAGACATGGACCCCACCGATGACAAAGACTGTGCCGATAATGCTTCCGAATACGACGGCCTTCCACTTCGGCTCATCGGTGGTGTGCGCGAAGCTAACTTACGTCGCAAACCCACCCATGGGGAGGGTGCTAGCACCTGACCCCACCAGGGAATACACTGTGGATTCCCCGCGATTGCTTGTTGAGGCGACCCGCAGACTGTTCTGATATATAGCCAACCGCCGTGTCTCGTGAGTGACATTGACCGAAAGCGCCGTTGTGCGCTTATAACGGCGCATCATGACGGAAGAAGAGGGCAAGAAAGAAGAGAAGTTCGACTTCACCCGCGAAGGCGAGACTCTGGGCTACATTTCGCTGGACCAGGCACGGGTCCTGGTGCTCCGGCATGCCCGTGACAATCGGGACTTCTACGGGCCTCGGTACGCGGACCGCGAGTTGGTCTGGGAGGTGGTAAGCCAGGAGGAGAGCGAGGACTACTACGACGTTCAGCTGTCATATCGCCCGGCGAAAGGCCTGCGGCGCGAGCCCGGCGTAGAGCTGTTCACCATCGACAAAGCCGGGCCAATCGAACTCCGCCAGATAGTCCGTGAGCCACAATTTACCCCAAGACTGAAGGTTGCCACGGTGTCTGCCGCAGCGTTGCTGGTCGCAGGAGTAGTCCTGGCAGGCTTGATCGCCGCAGGGGTCTTCTCATCATCCGCCGTCGCGGAGCCAGAGGGCGAGGCTGTCAGCATCCCGGTAACCTCGGATTCCCCCGCCCAGCTCGTCTCTCCACAGGGCGACGTAACCGTTGACCTGGACGCGGGGTCGGTGGAGGAAGCAATCCAGCTCCTCTATCAACCCATGTCCCCCCAATCCATGCCCCCGCTACCTCCGGAGTATGTCGCCGCCGTCAAGACCTTCGATTTGTCGGTCATGGATGATGCAGGGGAACCTGCCAGCTCAATCACATTCACGAAGCCCATAACGATAGCCGTCACCCTCACCGCCGCAGAGATGGCGTTAGCCGGTGGCGTCGAGTCTCGCGTGGTCATCCAGCACTACCACGACGGCGGCTGGGCCGCACTCTCTACGACGGTGGACTTTCGAACGTCCACCGCCCAGGCTCATGTAGACAGCCTGAGCATGTTCGCGCTCACCATCAAGAAGCCGGAGGCAACGCCTACTCCCACGCCGACGCCAACAGCCGTACCCCCCACACCTACGGCGATGCCCACGCCTACCCCTACATCGCTTCCGACCGCTGCTCCTACGCCCATTCCCACTCTCGCACCGACCGCGACGCCTGCGCCCGCTCCTTCTCCGACTCCTGCCACGACCCCTACTCCCGTCCCCACTCCGGTACCGGAGCCGACGCCCACTCCAACCCCGCTGCCGCGACACAGCCTGGAGACAACGGTCAGCCCGGCGGGCCTGGGGACCGTGGCGGTCTTCCCCCCCAGCCAGGGCGGCCGGTACAGCCGGGGAACGGACGTGGTGGTTACAGTGGCCTGCGACGTGGCGTTCGTGACCTGGGAGGGAAGCGTACCCGAGGGCGCGGCTCTGACCTCCAACACCATCACGGTAACCCTGGACCGGGACCGGGTGCTGGTTGCCGTCTGCGCCGAGCCAGCCCCAACGCCGGTGCCGACGCCTACCGTAATACCGACGCCCACCGCAACACCCACGCCTTCTCCTACACCGACACCTTCTCCTACTCCGACACCGAGGCCGGGTTACAGACTGACAGTCAATGAAGTCCTGATCGAAGCGGGCCAGGACACGGTGCCGGTCCCCTATGGAACGGTGATTTTGTCGCCACTACCTCAATCCAACGGTGTCTACGCGACAGACACCACAGTCTCGCTGGAAGCGGTGCCAATATCCGAGGGGTCGACCATCGTTTGGGTCGGTCCTGACGGGCGGCAGGGGCCCTACGGCGTAGTTACTATGCACAGCGCCCGATTCGTGGCGGTGATCATCATACCACCGGAGCCCGCGGCGGATGCAACCCCCAGCCCGACGGCCACGCCCATCCCCACGCCGGTGCCAGACGCCACTTCGATACCCACGCCTACTCCGACCCCGGCACCCACGCCGACGCCGGGTCCAACAGCAACCCCGACGCCTACCCCGTTGCCCACGCCCACGCTGGTGCCCGGAGTTACTCCTACGATTACGCCCACTCCAACAATCACGCCGACACCGACGCCTACGCCTACTCCCACACCTACGGCCACTCCCACGCCTACGCCAACTCCGACGCCCACGCCGACGGGTGGGCGCATTGTTTTTACCACAAGCCGGGACGGACAGGCCGAGATATACGTGATGGACGCCGACGGCTCTAACCAGACCAGGATAACCAACCAACCTGGTGGCAATGGGGGGCCCAGCTGGTCCCCGGATGGCAGCAAGATTGCGTTCCAATCTGACAGGGACGGCAATACCGAGGTTTACGTTATGAACGCTGACGGCAGCAGCCAGACCAACATCACCAACAGCCCAGCCGCCGACGGCTCTCCTGCCTGGTCTCCAGACGGCACAAAGATCGCGTTCCATAGCGGCGATGGCGATGGGAGAGAGATATATGTGATGAACGCCGACGGCTCTAACCAAACCCGTCTCACCCAAAACTCTGCCAGCGATACAAACCCTGCTTGGTCACCGGGCAGCAAGATCGCCTACAACAGGTCCCCCCCTAGCAGCAACGACTTTGAGATATACGTGATGAATGCCGACGGCTCCGGAGAGACCAACATTACGAACAACCCGGCCGTCGATATAGGCCCTAATTGGTCGCCTGACGGCAGCAAGATCGCGTTCGACTCCTATAGAGATGGTAACGGCGAGATATACGTAATGAATGCCGACGGCTCGAATCTAACACGGCTTACCAACAACGCCACTTTGGACGAGTATTCCGCCTGGTCTCCGAACGGCATGAAGATAGCCTTCCATTCAAACCGAGACGGCAACTACGAGGTCTACGTGATGAACGCAGATGGGTCCAGCCAGACTCGGCTTACCTCCCTCGGGGGAACCGCCCCCAACTGGGGCCCATAGTGGCGGTTGACCTGCACGTACAATGACCGAAGAAGAAGGCAAGAAAGAAGAAGAGAAGCTCGAGTTCACGCCGGAGGGCGAGACCCTGGGCTACATCTCGCTGGACCAGGCCCGGGTCCTGGCAATCGAGCACGCCCGGGACAACCGGGACTTCTACGGGCCTCGGTCACACGGGCGGGCAAGTGGCCGGAGTCGGCGCGATCATTTGCCCAAACCAGCTGTGGGGCCATATCCCTCAAGGGTATTGGGGTTTGCTAAGCCCAATGGGAATGCCACCAATCCTGCCCGTGACACCGGCTGAGTGGTATCATAGCGCCCGCGGTATTCCAGATTGGCGGAATGAATCATGGGCCATCAAACTCTTGTGGAACGATTCCGCAGCGCCCGTGGCCACCATTCCCAAGTGGTGCTCGAGGGGTTCCACCCGCTAAAACATGCGATCCGCTTCGGCGCCAGGCTAATCGAAGTCGCTTGTTTGAGCGCTGAGGAGTTGGCCGGCCTGGGGGCGAAATATGCGCCGGACATCGCCTTCGACCGTCAGGTCAGGGTGGTTCCACTGGACGTTTTCGAGAAGCTGGCGCCGGTGCCCCCACCCACGGGCGTAATCGCCATTGCACATCGGCCCATCGTGTCGCTCACTGAAATGTTGAATAACCCGGCGCCGGCCCCGGTGGTTCTGCTTGAGAACCCTAGAAACCTTCTCAACATTGGCGCGGCGGTCCGGGTGTCAGCCGCCGCGGGCGCGGCGGGAGTCATAACCACCGGAGTGCAAGACCCTTGGCACCCGGCGGCGGTCATAGCCGGAGTCGGCTTGCAGTACGCACTTCCTGTGACACGGGCCGCCGCTCTTCCCAATTGCGATCGTCCGCTGGTAGTAGTTGACCCAGAGGGTGATCCTTTGGAGCGGGTACCAGCGCGGGCGATTCTCGCCTTTGGCGCCGAACGTAGAGGCCTCAGTCCGGAATTGATGGCCTCGGCCGACCACTGTGTTTCAATTCCAATGTCCGCCGGCGTTTCCAGCCTCAACGTGGCGACCACCGTGGCCGTGGTCTTGTATACCTGGAAATTCGGACGGTAATTCCTATCCAGCCCAGCTGATCTGCTGGCCCTTGAATAGGCAGCTGAACTTGATCTAGAGCTTGATTGGGGCCAAATCCCCCTTGTATCCCCCTTTATCAAAGGGGGAGGCCTTGCCTCAAAAGTATCCTGGATCATGTCACCCCGAGTGAAGCGAGGGGTCTGGGGTGGTGGGTCCAGGCTGCCATGAAGGAACCCCGCACCAGATTCCTCGTCGCTTCGCTCCTCGGAATGACGGTTTTTGGGCAAAGCCAAAGTGGGACTGAAGGGGGATTTACTCCTCGCATGGTTAAGCAGCTTGTTCACGGCTCAGTAAATCAGCTACAACGAATTGCCGGCACGGGAAGGGACCCGCCGGCGTCTCAGTTGCAAATAGCCACGGTTATGTGTTTCAACGAGCACGCCCCAGTGCCGGAATTGACAATACACCGATGGCTGGTTACCATTTCGTTCGCCGGACCCAGCCGGAACGCTTAAGACGGCATGGCACGCGGCAACGAGACCCTCTCGTCGCGATAGTGCAGCAGCGGCCGGCCAGTTCATCACCGGGGAGGTAAGCTATGACTTTAGCGATTGATCCCATCCGTATGGAGGTCGTCAGGAACGCCCTGGAGAGCATTGCCGACGGCATGGCGCTCACCGTGGTGCGAACCTCCCGCTCTTCAGTGGTGCGCACCAGCCTGGACTTCTCCACCGGCGTCCTCAACGGCAAGGGGGAGCTGGTGGGGCAGAGCCTGTGCTCTCCCACCCACCTGGGCGGCATGATGCCCGCGCTGAAGTCCTGCACGGACTATTTCGAGGGGCGCATCTACCCCGGAGACATACTGTGTACCAACGACCCCTATGAAGGAGGAAGCCACCTCCCCGACATCTTTCTCTTCAAGCCGGTCTGGGTCAACGAACGGATCGTCTCCTATCTGTGCGCCATGGCCCACCACACCGACATCGGGGGCCGGGTCCCCGGAGGGAACGCGTGCGACAGCACGGAGATCTACCAGGAAGGGCTCCGCATCCCGCCCCTCAAGCTGCACGAACGTGGCGAGCCCAACGAGACCCTCATGCGCATCCTGGAAAAGGCGGTGCGGGTACCCGACAAGGTCATGGGCGACCTCAAGGGCCAGGAAGCCGCCCTTTACTACGGTGAGCGGGAATACCACAAGCTGGTGGCCCAGTACGGCATCGAAGGGCTGGAGTCCTCCGTGGAAGAGCTTCTGGACTACTCGGAGGTGCTCACCCGGAAATCCATCTCCACCATGCCCGACGGCTCCTGGACGTTCTCTGATGTGGTGGACAACGACGGCATCGACGACGTGCCCATCACCATCGTGGCCACCATAACCAAGAAGGGCGACGAGATCGCGGTGGACTTCGAGGGCACGTCACCCCAGTGCAAGGGGGCGATCCAGCCGGTATTCGCCACCACCCAGGCGATGGTGTACGCGATTCTCCGCTCGGTCATAGAGGGAGAGATACCGAACACCGCCGGGTACTTCCGCCCGGTAACCATTACCGCCCCCGAAGGAACCTTCGTCAATCCGCTGCCCCCGGCCCCGGTCGCCGCCCGGGCACTGGGCTGCCGGCGCATAACCCATGCCCTCCTGGGCGCCTTCGCCCAGATGCTGCCCGACCGGGTCTTCGCTTGCCCGGGCGGATCCGAGGTTGGTGTGGGCGTCGGGGGATACGATAAGAGCAAGACACCCTGGAAAGCCTGGGTACAGCTCGAGTTTCACAACGAGACCGCCTGCGGCGGACGTCCGACCAAGGACGGCACCGACGGCCAGGGGTCCAACATCTCCAACCTGGCCAATATACCGGCGGAGACCATTGAAGCCGAGCAGCCCATCCGAATTGAGGAATACGCACTGGTGCCCGATACCGAGGGCGCCGGGAAATACCGTGGCGGGCTGGGCATGGTCCGCACCTACCGGTATTTGATGGACGATACGGTCGTACAGGTACGCGCCGACCGGGAGAAAACGGCCCCTTACGGCCTCTGGGGCGGACTGCCTTCCACGACTACCGAGGTGACCGTTACCAAGGGTGGAGAATCGAAAGCCATGCCCACCAAGTTCCTCGACACCCTCAATTCCGGCGACTCCCTGCGCATCAAATGGCCGGGCGCCGGCGGCTATGGTGACCCCTTGGGGCGCGACCCAGAGGCGGTGCTTTGGGACGTCATCGAAGACAAAGTCTGCGTTGAACGCGCCCGGGATGTTTATGGCGTCGCCCTCGATATGACGCATCGCGCCGTGAATTGGGACGAGACGCAGCAGATACGGGAGAAGATTATCGCGGCACGCGGGGCGCGCTCGTAGCCAAGCCGGTGCGGCTAATCCCTCCTTCGCCACGTGACGCAACCCGCCGGTATTTTGCTTACCGGAATTGGTCAGCATACCGTTAATGGCTGCCATTGAAGCCGGCACCCACCGCGGGACATAGCGCGCCGCCGGGTTGCCGGTTGAGATATTGCGCACCAACCAGTTCGGGCCGGTGAGCCTGTTCGTTTTGTAAGTTGGGGGGTAGCCCTCCGGTAGAGCCGCTACCCCAACAAACTACCCCCTTCAGACGGGGGACGTTCACCAGCCACGTGCGCCTGTTCAAATGCGATTGAGGAGGTCGGGACCGTTATGTCAGAGGCAATCCGGCTCGGAGTTGATGTGGGCGGCACTTTCACCGACGTAGTACTGTTGAGGGCCGATGGGACCGCCCTTCCGAAAAAGGTGCTCTCGTCGCCGCCAGACTTCGGCACCGCGATCAAGGCAGGCATGCAGGAGATACTCAAGAGCAACGACATTGATGCCGGCCAGATACGGGAATACACCCACGGAGCCACGGTGGCCACCAACGCCATTCTGACCCGAACCGGCGCCATCACCGGACTGATTACCTCGAAGGGCTTTCGAGACGTGCTGGAAATCCGCCGTATGCGGATGCACCGGCTGTACGACATGAACTGGGAGAAGCCCGAACCCCTGGTGTCTCGCCATCTGCGCATGGAGGTGCCCGCCCGGATGGACCCCAGCGGCAATGAGGTGGTTCCTCTGGACGAAGAGGCAGCCCGCCAGGCCATCCAGCGGCTGATCGAGGAAGGGGTGGAGTCCATAGCGATCTGCTATATCAACTCCTACGCCAACGGCGCCCACGAGTGGCGCACCCGAGAGTTGGTCCGTGAGTTGGCCCCAGGACTGGCGGTGTCGACTTCCAGCGAGGTCCTGCCGGAGATCAGGGAGTACGAGCGTACCAGCACCACGGTCATCAACGCCTA
>CAJWBT010000024.1 GCA_913020235.1 uncultured Chloroflexota bacterium | reverse complement strand
GGGTACATCAAGGGGCCACCGATATCTTGAGGGGGGACGTGGCGGTCAACGGGGGCATCACACCCCTGATGAAGATAGCGCACCTGGCCGAGACCTTTCGCATGAAGTGCGAGATACATCATGGGGGCAACTCCCTCAACAACGTTGCCAACCTGCACGTCATGATGGCTATCCCAAACTGCGACTACTATGAGCTATACCCGGCGACCGGTGCGAACAAGTATGGCCTGGTTGCCGACATCGAGGTGGATGGCCAGGGGAGGGTCCATGCACCGGAGAAGCCAGGCCTCGGTTATGAGATCGATTGGGAGCTGGTTAACAGAGACAAGATTCAGGTGTTGAGGTAGCGAGCGGAAGCGCGCCGCTCTGGCAGCGCTGCCAGGCCACGCTCACGTGACCCCACACCCAATTCGCGAAGGGGGCTGCCATGGAGAAGGCCGAAATACCCTTCCGGTCCGCGTCCGAACTCGCCGGCCTTATCAAAGGGCGGGAAGTCTCTCCCGTAGAGGCCGTGGGGGCCTACCTGGACCGCATCGAGGCGCTGAACCCCAAGCTCCACACCTACCTTACCGTTTGCCGCGACGAGGCCCTTCAGGCCGCCCGGGAATCGGAACAGGCCCTGGCCCGAGGGGAATACCGGGGGCCCATGCACGGAATCCCGGTGGCGGTCAAAGACCAACTCCATACCGCCGGCATTCGCACCACCTTCGGCACGCCGATCTTCGAGGACTTCGTGCCCGACGAGGACGCCACGGTGATAGCAAACTTGAAATCGGCCGGGGCCATCCTGCTGGGCAAGCTGAACATGACCGAGTTTGGAACCGGCCCTTCCCACGCCTTTGAAATCGCCCGCAACCCGTGGGACATAGAACGATACACCGGCGGCTCTAGCAGCGGCTCGGGGGCAGCCCCCGCCGCTTCCCTATGCGCAGCGTCGCTGGGCGAAGATACCGGTGGCTCGGTCCGCGCTCCGGCAAGCTGGTGTGGTGTGGTGGGGCTTCGCCCCACCTGGGGTAGGGTCAGCCGCTACGGCCTAAGGCCGGGGATGTGGTCCATGGATACCATCGGACCCCTAGCGCGCACGGCAGAGGACTGCGCCATCACCCTCCAGGCCATTGCCGGCTACGACGCCAAGGATCCCTACTCGTCGACCCTCCCAGTACCCGATTACCGGCGGGCACTGAATGGAAACATCAAGGGCACCAGGGTGGGCGTAGTCAAGGAGATGATGTACGCCGACGTGGTCCAGCCAGAGGTCCAAGAAGCCGTGTCCCTGGCGGCCAACGTACTGGGCGACTTGGGAGCGTCGGTCACTGAAATCTCCATCCCACTAACCAAATATTCCCGGACTATTTCCGACGCCTTGAGGATAGAAGCTCCCACCAACAGCCGGGAGTTGGTGCGGCACCGCTTGCGGGAGATCGGGCACGATAACAGGATTCAGTACCTTACTTGGAGCTGTGTTCCAGCGCTGGCCTACTTCAAGGCCCAGAAGCTGCGGGCGCTCCTCCGTCAACATTTGCTGGAAGCCTTGGAAAAGGTGGACGTACTGCTGACGCCGACATGCGGGATACCTGCCCTGAAAATAGAGCCGGGCCGCGCCTTCATGTTTGTCTCCGGCCCAATTGACACCAAAGAGAAAGCCAGCCGCAACCCTTGGATGCTCACCACCGCCTTCAGCCTGGGCAGCATGCCCGCGCTGAGCATCTGCTGCGGTTTTACGTCCCAGAATCTCCCCATCGGCCTCCAGTTGGGAGGCAGACCTTTCCAGGAAGAGACGCTGCTGAAGGTGGCCCACGCTTACGAGCAGAGCACTCCGTGGCATACCCGTCGGCCGGCCTCATAGAGCCAGGGGGTCGTCGTAAGGCCTTACGGTGTCCAGGTACCTTGTATAGGAGCGGCACCGGCCGGAAGCTTCGAGATGGCATTGAGAGCCACGGGGAGGCCCCATCTGCGCCGGAACCCCCTCGCGTACTGTCTTCTAGTAGCTTCACATCGGCGAAGTTGTGCGACCTTCTCTCCCCACGACCGTCTTTCCGGCGGAAGCCGGAATCCAGAGAAGTGCTAGCTGGATCCCCCTTCCGCGGAAGGGCCGGGTATCAAGCTATGTATAAGACAGAACACTAGAGGATACCCAATGCCGGAGTTGTTAGCATAAACAAGAATTGGGCCGGCGAAACAGGCGCCCTGGACGGCGGACGCACTGCTCCATCCCTGTCACCTACCGCCCCTTGTACACCGGCTCGCGTTTCTCCAGAAATGAAAGAATCGCCTCTCGCCGGTCCTCACTGTCCCTCGCCGGGACGTTGGCTTCACGCTCCAACCGGTCGACCTCTTGCAGCTTGGGGACGTGGCCGTTCAGGAGTTGCTTGGTGGCCCGGACCGCCAAGGGCGGGTTGGAGGCGATCTCCTCGGCCAGGGACTTGGCCTCCTCCATCAGCCGGTCCGCAGGCACCACCATGTTCACCAGGCCCACCCGGTAGGCCCACTGGGCATCGTAGATGCGCCCGGTAAGGGACATCTCAGCCGCTACCCCCATCCCCGCCAGAGCAGGCAGGAGGTAGGAAGCGCCGTTGTCGGGGACCCCGGCGCGCTTGATGAAAATGGAGGAGAACCGGGCCTTGTCGGAGGCGACGCGGACGTCGCTGGCCAGGGCTATCGATAGTCCGGCGCCCGCCGCCACCCCGTTGACCGCCGCGATGACCGGCTGAGGTATCAGCGGTAGGCGAGGAGCCACGGCTGACATGCTTTCAGCGAGGGCAACATCTGTGCCCGCTTTGGGTTCCTGGGACAGGCGGTCGGCCTGGTCGCCCACGTCGGCGCCGGAGCAGAAGCCCCGCCCGGCCCCCGTGATGATCACCACTCGGATGTCAGGAAACTCTCCGGCCAGCTCGTCTAGGGCCGAGCACATTTCATTCCGTAGCTGACGGTTGATTGCGTTCAGCCTGTCCGGCCGGTTCATGGTGAGGATGGCTATGTGGCCGCTCCTCTCCAGATTCAAGGCTTCGTAGGTCATCGGGCCTCCTCGCGTTCTCTCCGTTCGCGTATCGCGGGCCGGAGTTGCTCAACCCGAGCGATGTCGCGAATAATGGCGAACCCATTTCCAACTGTTTGTTCCTATGGCGGAACGGCTGCGCCCCAGTCTACCACGTGGCGCCAGACGGCACGACGGGGGCGACGGTACGGTGGCCACGGAGCGGCGTGGCCGTACCCTGGGGTGACGTGAGCTAGGCCCCCGAATTCGGCTGAACCGAGGGGGCTTCAGTAGGTACAAAGGCGCACCCTTGTAGCTGAATGTTTCCGGAGACGGCCAGGGTTTTCGCTGAGAGAAAGCGCTGCTAGAGGTTCAAGGCCTTCAGTCCGGCCTTGGCGATCGCCTCATCATCGATGCCACTGGGCAGACCACCAACGGCAATGGCCCCGACGACGGCGCCGTCTTTGGTCACAACCACCCCGCCGGGAATGGCTATGAGCTGGGGATCACCGAAAGACTCCACTGTCCGGCCCTGGGCCTTGAGTTGCTCGGCAAAGGCCAAGGTATCCATCCCACGGATGGCAGAGGTGTAGGCTTTCCGGAGGGCGAAGGACGGCCTCAAGCATCGATCCATCCGAGCATACGCAATCAGGTTCCCGGCGTCGTCCATCACCGCCATGTCGACCTTGCGCCGGTTGGGGTCCCGATTGTAATCGTCGATCATCGCCTTGATAGCGGCCTGCGCCTGGTCCAGACTCAACATGGGCTTGTCGTACATCGAAACATCCTCCAATGGTGGGTAGGGCTCAATATACCGTCAGACCGGCGCCCTGTAAAGGGAGGAGAGCCACGACACTGCCTGGGTGGCAAGGACGGCCGCCGCTGGCGGTCGAAAAGTGCGCATTGTGGACCCCAACTTCGGAGGTTATCTCTCCCTCTTAAGTTCTTCATTTGCAGAACTCCCGGCGAAGTCCATCGGGGCGGCCGCGACGGTGTGCCGGGCACTGACTACGCGGCCATCGAGACCGGTCGGTGCGAGTTGTGGAGGGCTCGGAGGGCTTTCCCGAAACCTGCAACCTGCAGCCGTGTTTGACAAGCTCGACGCCAGCGGGGAAAATCCGTCATGCACGGGCTTGTCAGTAGACTTTGCGGTCGGGCGCCGGCCACCCGGCGAGCCGGCGGCCGTTCATCACGGGACAGCTCGGCTCGACGAATGTCAGGTAGCTGGCGAGCTTGGGAACAGCGCTGGACTCCCTTTCCCGGCTAGATCGGTTGGAGGTTTCAGAGGATGAGGAACGAAAACCTGCGGGTGCCAGCAAACCGGCACTCAGAGCCGCTGCGCATACGGCCCAAACTCAGCCCCCAGGCCGCGCGAGAGGTCCGCCGCAATACATCTTTACGAAGGGCGCGCACGTGCTACGGCCACCTGGCCGGCATCGCGGGGGTTGGGTTCATGGACACCATGCTCAGTCTGGGATGGTTGGACGAAGATGCCGAAATCGGCCCTGACCGCCGGGTGCGGTACACGCTCAGTGAAGCCGGAGCACTGGCGATGGACGCTCGTGGCGTAGACATCGTTTCCGCGAGGAACTCCGCGGGCCAGTTCGCCTTCGGGTGCTTGGACTGGACCGAACGGAATCAACACCTTGGAGGAGCACTGGGACGGGCGCTGGTGGTCTGCTTGGTGGAGCAGGGTTATCTATCGCGAACTGCGGGACGCCGAGAGGTCAAGTTGCGTAAAGGCCTGGATGAATGGTTCGACCGCGCAACCTCCAAACTCCCAGGCCAACGCTAGGGCGTTTCCGCAGTTGCTACGTGTCCCAATGACGCCGACGGTTAGCACCTAGTACCAAGTCAACCTGAAATTGATAGATGTCATTCCGAGCGAAGCGAAGAATCTCGTTGTTACGCTGAGATTCTTCTCCGCTCCTCAGAATAACATCCTGTTAAAACCAAGTTGACTGAGTACTAGCGGCCCGGATTGAAAATGTGGAAACTTCCGAGTGTTCCCCGCTGAATCTACGGAGGCGTCTTCGCGAGTATGGTCGCCGGCCCATTTTGACCTGCCGATGGGGGCCATTTCGGAGAAGGGTTGCCAAAGGTAGTAGAATGAAAATGCTACCATAGCTCATTCGCATCGAACAGAAAGCCAAAAATGAACTTGAGATACTGGTTGAACCAACAAGGACTGAGTGTCCGAGAGCTTGCCCTCCAGATGGAGGTGCCTCTCAAGACAGTTCAAGATTGGGTCTATCGACAGATAGAACCGTCTCCGCCAAACAGGGAAAAACTCAGTGAGTTCGTGCAATGTACACACCATTGGGTGATTGAGAGTTCAAATGGCCCCCTCAGTGAGGGAGTGTGTCAACGCTGCGGAGAAAAGCGGGATTTCAAGAATTCCGGAGGACTGAAATCTCCTTGGTCCGGCCGCCAGACTTCAAAACGCAGAAATGGCGCCGCAATGCATAATGGGAGCGGCTAAGAAGGGCGCCGGATAGAAAGAATCCTGACGTTCAGGGACGGGGAACCCGGATAACTTCACCGGCATTCCCAACATCAATCGGGATTTCCCGGATTACGGTTCTAACCTGGGTCTGATGGCTCGGGAAGCTTCGTCTGCTCCTCTTTCTCCTGAGGCATTGCAGCGGTCTCAGGTCGCGGCGGCGCGGTCCGTTTCCTTGCACTGCCCGACTCCCGCTTTTGAGACCCTGAGTTGACCATTCTCTTGAGACGCCGCACCACTTGCGTGCGTTTCTCGTACTCCAGCGGTTCCTTTCCTCGTTCCCGGATCAGCGTGCTCAGGTTTGTCCTCAACTGGTTTCGCCCGGAGAACGCCAGGATTGTGCCGGAATACTCCATTTCAAATCGAAGGGCAATCAATCTGTGCAGCGACGCCAGCTGATAGTCAATCTCGTCGATGTCACGGCTGAGATTTATGTCCTGGAAAACCTCATATTTTAGGGTACGCGTGGCATCCAGCAACGAAAGGTCAACGTTGACGGTCAGGATTCCCTGATCACGTAGCTGACTCGCAGATCTGGCCAATCCGAGATTGTCTTCCAGCGTCTCCGCCAGTGCGTGGGCCAACTGGCTGCGGCGCAGAGAATCGGCCTTTCTTCGCTGGTTCCCGCCCATCCACCAACCACCGATTGCCGCCAGAATGGCCAACATGGCCCCAAGGAAGGTTGTGGCCAGCGACCGGAAGAAGTCCTGGTTGAAAAACGGCTCCATATGCTCACTTATGTCAAGCTATCGATCGAAGCGGAATGGCAGGCGGCCGAAGCCGGTTTTCCTGGTGCGCTCCGCTTCTCTCAACATCCGACCTAGTGGAATGCCTCAAACTATAGGACGGCATCCCGAGCCCGTCAACTGCTATCCGCGACGCTTATGTGACCTATCCCTATGGGGTATCCACCTCCCTGGCGGTGTGCTGGATGGCCCCATGACTGTCAACCACCGGTTTTCTCCCCGCCGGTCTCTGCTCCACACAATATTGACCTGACCCGCCGCCATGCCCCTATAATGTCGCTGGCAGCCGTTGGCGCCGGGGCCGATGCTGACGGCGGCACACCAACGCAGACAAGGGGAACCGGACCTCGCTTTCACGCTGAGGCGGGACAAGTTTCGCCGATAGACGGGACTGTTTGCCGGGGAGCGGGTTAGATATACCGTTGCTCCCCAGTTAGTCTGAATAGGCGCTCAAAGGACCGTGACGCGATGAGACAGCTAGGACTGACCCAGTACAACCCTGAGAAGGCCTTCGCCGGCTACACGCTCTTCGCCCCACTGGAGGGCTCCAACGTCTACCTCATAGATATGCGGGGCAATATAGTCCACCGCTGGCGGTTGCCGCACCGCCCCGGCGACTACGGCTATCTGCTGGAGAACGGCAACCTGCTGGTCGGATGCCATGCCGGCAGGTCACCCGTGCCTTTCGGAGGGCAGGGCGGCGTTGTGATGGAGATCGGCTGGGGTGGCGAGACCATCTGGGAGTATGTGGAGGATACCCTTCACCACGACTTTTGCCGGATGCCCAATGGCAACACCATGGTACTGGGCTGGGAGCTGGTCCCCTCGGACTTGGCCAAGCGGGTCAAGGGAGGGCACCCGGGGACCGAGCACGAGGCCGGGATCTGGTGCGACTACTTGAAGGAGGTCACTCCCGCCGGCGGGTCGGTCTGGGAGTGGCACGCCTACCAGCATCTTGACCCGGAAACGGACATCATCTGTCTCGTCCACCGGAGGGACGAGTGGACCCATACCAACACCTGTCTGGTCCTTCCCGACGGGAACGTGATGCTGAGTTTCCGGGTGCTGGACACCGTGGCGATCGTGGACAAGAAAAGCGGCGAGTTCGCCTGGAAGTGGGGCCGGGACCAATTGGGGCACCCCCACGCCCCGAATCTCCTGGAGAACGGCAACGTGCTCATCTTCGACAACGGTTGGCATAGCATCTCGGCGCCATTTCCCCGTTCGAGGGTTGTCGAGGTGGACCCAGAGACCGAGGAAATCCGGTGGGAGTACAAGACCCAGCCCGGGTGGGACTTCTTCAGCGCGTTCATCAGCGGCGCCCAGCGGCTTCCCAACGGAAACACGCTGATATGCGAGGGGATGACCGGACGGCTGTTCGAGGTCACCCACGAAGGTGAGATGGTGTGGGAGTTCGTGAACCCGTTCTTCGGCTACGGGGAGCGGTTCGGCAATGCAAACCGGGTCTTTCGCGCCTACCGCTATAGCCCAGACTTTTCCGGGTTCAAGGGCAAGGACCTCGACCCCAAGGGTTTCGCCTGGCAGAACCGCCTTCACACGGCGTGAGGGGGCATACCGGCTTCCCGGCCGCCGGGCCGGCTGAAGTAAGAATGCGGGAGGTGCCGGACGCCTCAGATATCGGGACGCGGCGTTCGTTAAACGCGAGAGCCGCGGGTCATCGGTGGCAGGCCCTAATGTTGAGTCCAGGTCAGCCGGGATTCCCACCCAGGAACGAAATGAGATTGCTTGAGAGATAGGCGACAAACCGCCGGCAGCATCCGGGAGAGCCGCAAGGTCTTCTACGGCTGGTGGATTGTTGCGGCAGGCTGCGTCTTCAATGCCCTGGCGGGAGGCACCTACTGGACCGGCTTCTCAATCTACTTCCTTCCGGTGACCCGTGACTTGGGCCTGAGCCGGGCCTCCACGTCGTTGGCCTACGGCCTGGCTCGGATGGAAGGGGGGATTGAAGGGCCGGTGGCGGGGTACCTCGTGGACCGTCTGGGTCCCCGGACGATGGTCGCCATCGGCGGTCTTCTGGCCGGCCTGGGGTTCATGCTGCTATCCCAAACTCACAGCTTTACCACATTCCTCCTCGTGTATATCGGCGTCCTTTCCATGGGCATGAATGCCGGCTTCAACCACGGCGTCATGGCGGCGGTCAACCAGTGGTTCATTCGCCGTAAAGGTCTGGCGATGTCCGTCACCTCCATGGGCAGCTCCATAGGCGGCGCCCTCATCACCCCGGCGGTCGCGTTCATAGTGCTTGGCGTGGGTTGGAGGACCAGTGCCTTCATATCTGGCCTGGTCATTCTGGGCGTGGTGATCCCCTTGTCGGTGGTGATACGCCGTTCCCCCGAGAGCATGGGCCTGCTGCCGGATGGCGACTCGGAGCCGGCCGGCCCCGGCCAGGCCCCCTCCGGCGCGAGACCGTTGCGGTTCGGCCGCCACTACACGACCGTGGATTTCACGACGAAGGAGGCACTGAGAACGCCGGACTACTGGCTCTTGGCGCTATCCATGGGCCTGCGAATCGCGGCCCACACCGGGGTGTTCGTGCACCTGGTGCCCTTGATGGTTTGGAAGGGGCAAACGGAGGCCGCCGGAGCCTTTGTGGTGGCCTTTGTCGCCTTTACCTCCATTCCGCTCAGGGTCATGATCGGCTGGGTAGGTGACAAGTGGGCCAAACAGAAGATGATCGGTATCACCATGATTCTGGGAGCAATCAGTCTAGTACTTCTACTCCTGAGCGGAGGGGCGCTGTGGCAGTTGCTCATCTTTGGCGCGATGTTCGCTTTCGCCGAGGGCGCCAGCGGCGCGTCCTGGTCGCTCATCGGAGACTTCTTCGGCCGCACCAGCTTTGCCACCCTCCGGGGCGGCGTCACCGCCGTACACAGCTTCATGTCAATGGGAATGCCGGTGTTCGCGGGTTGGATTTACGATACTTACGGCAGCTATTACTGGGCCCTTATCCCCATGATCGGCGTGTATCTGTTGGCGGCCGTATTGTTCTGGAACCTCCCCAAGCCCAAGCCCCCCATCCGGGTGACGGACTCAACCGCATTGGACGCTCCCGCCGCTAGCAAGGACCTGCTCGCCGGCCATCCGCCCCCTATGCGCTTGACGCCCTTGTGTCTATAATGAAGGCAGCTACCTGATTCTTGGGACTGCGCTCGGCCGTGGAAGAAGAAGAAGAAAAAAGGAAGAGAAGTTCGACTTCGACCTTGCCGGTGAGACCTTGGGCTACGTCTCGCTGGAGCAGGCTCGCGTCCTCGCAATGCGGACGGCTCGGGAAGACCCGGGCAACTACGGGGCTCGCTTCGCCGGGGTCCGAATGGTCTTCGACGCGGTGGAGCAGGAGGAAGGGGAGGACTATTATACCGTCACCCTGTCCTTTCGCCCCGAGGGAGACTTCGCCGGCGCTCCCGGGCGAGAGCAGTTCTTCATCGAGAAAGAGGGTGTAGTCGCCCACCGCCAGGTGTTGGGGCTGCCAAAGGGCAAGGGAAGGTTACCCGTTCCTGCCATTGCGGCGGGCATAGTAGCAGCGGTGGCGGTTATTGCGGTGGTGGTCGGGGTGGCCCTGGGCGCAGCGGGCCGCGACGGAAGCGAAAGCCCGGGAGGCCCGACTCCCGGTTTGACCCCGGCGGGCCCCACCTCGGCGCCGGCAGTTGGCGTGCTGCCCACCACCACACCGACGGCTATTGCAACACCGACACGAACACCAACGCCAACATCATCGCCAACACCATCGTCAACGCCCAGGCCGGCCACGCCGCCTGCTCCATCTCCCACCACCCGCAAGCCAACGCCTCCACCGACGGCCGTGCCGTTGCTTCTGCCAACACCGACGAGGTTGCCCACGCCGATGCCGACGCCGAGACCCACCTCCACGAGTGCACCGGCTGCGATACCCACTCCCATCTCCGTCACTCCCGGCGGTATCCCGACCGGCAAACGCCCACAGGATTTCTTGGCCCGGTATGCCTGGAGTGCCGGCAGTGTTCCTCCCCCGGGCCACTTCAGCTACACGATCCGTGTCGGCCCCGGTCAAAAAGGGGAAATCCTGTACACTCCCGATTATGCGTCCAACGACCCGCCGACCTGGCAGGAACCGTTCACCGTGGATGAACTGGAACTGGAGAAGTTGTATGTCCTGATGGCGGAGCAGGAGGTGTTCACCAAGGACTGGGAAGCCTCGAAACCTGCCCGGAGGCTAACAGGGGGCACATCCGAGTCGCTCAAAGTTACCGCCGGCGGGGATGAATTCGCGGTCCCCTACTGGGGCGCGGGATCCGTGAGAGACATCTACAACAGCATCCAGGCCCTGGTGCCAGAGCCGGTCTGGGAAAAGCTGAAAGGCCAGAGGGATCTGTATTTCAAAGCTCAAGGAAGCTAGGGCGGCCGATCTTTGCCGGGTGGTCTGGGCCGGCTAGGTCTGGCTCTGGTAAACGTCATAGAGCGCGGCGGCAGGCGTCGGTCCCTAACCGTTGGTGGCGGCCCGATAGGGTCTTCTGAGCATGCTGATGATTCTCGTATTGACCGCTAACCTCAATCAAGGGCATCGGCGGAAGAAAATCCCCCTCAGTCCCCTTTGTTAAAGGGTATGCAGGGGGATTTCGTGCGTCGGAAGAGTTGCCAGTGCGAGGTTTAAGGAGGTGTGACAATTCGACGTGTCAAAACTGATTTACGGTGACAGGATAGGCGAAAGTGGGAAGCTAGGTCCGGGATGCTCCGCCACGATTTTCGACTCCGGCAGGCAAAAGGTGCTGCTCACCCGCCGGGCCGACAACGGCCGGTGGTGTTTGCCCGGTGGCGCCATGGAGCCGGGTGAGAGCGCCGCCGAGGCGTGCGCGCGAGAGGTCTTGGAGGAAACCGGACTGGTGGTCCGTGTTGGCAGATTGGTGGGCGTGTATACGAGTCCGCACCTGATCATCGAGTACGCCGACGGCAATCGCATTCAGCCGGTGGCGCTAAGTTTCGAAGCGGTGCCCATCGGCGGGGAACTTTGCCTCAGTGATGAAACGACGGAGTTCGGATATTTTTCGGTCGACGAGATGAAGTCCATGGACATGATGGAGCATCACCGAGAGCGAATTGATCACGCGCTTGCCGGAGCGGAGGCGGCGGTTGTGTGCTGACAGGTCGCGGAACGAACACGGGGCGGAATCGAAGGCTTCGGTTTTGGCACAAGCCCTCGGACCAGTGGAACCGGGAGACCCATGGTTTTCGTAGACCAATGTGACACTGGAGAACTAACGGAGGCTGCCCGTGAGACGGGGGCGATTGTTTCTAGCCGGCATGGCGGTTGCTCTTACCATGGCGGCTTGCTTGCCCGGATTCGAGGCGGGCAACCCGGCCCCAGAGTTCCGGGGTATCGCCAACTGGATAAACTCGGAGCCATTGACGCTGGAGGAGCTGCGGGGGAAGGTGGTGCTCGTCGATTTTTGGACGTACACCTGTGTCAATTGCATCCGCACCATGCCCTTCCTGAAGGACTGGCATGCCAGGTACGCGGACCAGGGCCTGGTGATTGTGGGCGTTCATTCGCCGGAGTTCGAGTTCGAAAAGGCCACCCAGAACGTAGTTGACGCGGCCGAGGGATTCGGCCTGGAATACCCCATCGCCCAGGACAACGACTTCGCCACCTGGGGCGCCTATAGAAACCGCTTCTGGCCGGCCAAATATCTATTGGACCAGGAAGGCGTGATCCGCTACAAGCACTTCGGCGAGGGCGCGTACACCGAGACCGAGCAGCGGATCCGCGACCTGTTGACGGTGGGCGGCGCGGACCTCACCAGTGTGAAGGCCGGCGCCTCGCCGGCGCCCAGTTACGATCCTCGGGCCTCCTCCCGCAGCTCGTCCGGCGGGATTACCCGGGAGATCTACGGAGGGTTCGAGCGCAACAGAGCGCCCGGCGGCAAGTACGTTGCGCAGCAGGAGTACTACAATGGCAAGGAGCGTATCGTGGTCTACGACGACCCCGGCAAGCACGAGAACCACTCCATCTATTTGCAAGGGTCCTGGTTTAGCGGAATAGAGTCGCTGCGCCACGCCCGGACGACAGAGGCATATGAGGACTACATTGCGCTGAAGTTCTTCGCCACCAGCGTAAACGCGGTCATCGACCCCCAGGGCATTGAGCCCTTCGACGTGCAGGTGACGATGGACGGGCGAGCCGTTCGCGGCGGAGAGGCCGGAGCGGACCTGGAGATCAGGGACGGCCGGAGCTTCTTCACGGTGGATGAGGGGCGCATGTATCAGGTGGTGGCCCTGCCCGAGTTTGGCGGTCACGAGCTGCGGCTCAGCTCCAACTCCGATGGGTTCGGCCTCTTCGCTTTTACCTTCGGCGCCTACGCCGAGGGCCCGTAACCTCAGCAAGCTTCCGGTAGCCTCCCCAGCCCCGTGCTATAATGCCCCCCAGAAAGTGAGCACCCAGGGTGGAGATTCCGAAGGGAGGGCTACTGTTATGGAAAAAGCACTGGAAGGTATCCAAGTTGTTGACTTCACCAGGAACCAGGCCGGGCCGTCGTGCACCCAGATGCTGGCCTGGTTGGGGGCAAACGTGGTCAAGGTGGAGGACCCCCGGGGCGGCGACAGCACGCGCACCAATCTGGGAGGGACCCCCGACCTGGACAGCCCATTCTTTCTGCTCCTCAACGGCAACAAACGCAGCATAACCTTGAACCTGAGGAGCCAGAAGGGCCAGGACATCTGCAAAGAGATCATCAAACAGGCGGACATTGTGGTGGAGAACTACTCCCTGGGAGTGATGGAGCGTTTCGGCCTGGGCTGGGATACGCTGAAAGAGCTGAACCCCCGGCTCATCTACGCCACCATCAAGGGCTTTGGCACCACCGGCCCCTACAGCCCCTACAAGTGCTTCGAGCAGATCGCTCAGGCCACCAGCGGCGCCATGAGCATGACCGGCTTCCCCGAGAACCCGCCCACCGTTTCGGCGCCCAACGTGGGAGACTCGGGCACCGGCATGCACACCGTTATCGGTATCCTCGGCGCCCTCTGGCAGCGGGAGAAGACGGGCAAGGGCCAGAAGGTGGAGGTGGCCATGCAGGAGGCGGTGTTGAACCTGCTGAGGGTCAAGTTCACCGGACAGTACGCCAACGGCAAGAAGATCGAGCGGCCGG
>CAJWBT010000023.1 GCA_913020235.1 uncultured Chloroflexota bacterium | reverse complement strand
GGCCACGGCTTTGAGCGCCAGCGGACCGGCTTACGTCTTCCTGGTTATCGAGGCGTTGATCGACGCTGGTGTCAACGTGGGCCTTCCCAGGGACATGTCCCGGACCCTGGCCCTCCAGACCGTGTATGGGAGCACCAAGCTGGTCATGGAAACCGGTAAGCACCCAGGCGTGCTGAAGGATATGGTGGTCTCTCCCGGTGGGACGACCGCCGAGGGTCTTCAGGCGCTGGAGCGGGCCGGTGTTCCGGGCGCTTTCGTCGACGCGGTCAACGCCGCCTATCAGAAATCCATCAAACTGGGCCAGCAATAGCGGAGGAAATCCTTGGCCGCAAATATTATCAACGCGGTGTTCACCCTGTTCACTCTGGCGATTTTCGCCCGGGTGATTCTCTCTTTCATCCTGCCTCTGTCCGGGGCTCGGCCCAACCCCATGATCCTGAGCGCCTACCAGCTGATCAATCAGATAACTGAGCCGATACTTGGCCCGATCCGCCGGGTCCTTCCGACGTTTGGGGCGTTCGACTTCAGCCCCATGGTGGCGCTCATAATCCTCTGGCTGATACGCGAGGTGGTGGTCAGCCGGCTTTAGGCCGCCCTGCGAGGTCCACCATGGGCCAGCCGGGTAGTACCGGGAGTGCTCGATTAGCTTGATCCCTTCCCGAGCCGCCGACAGGACCTGGGCACAATTCTCCCGTGACGAATACGAGGTCATGCACCAGTAGGAAATGCTCAAGGGCAACACCGAGACCCTGCTCGTTGCCCTGCTGGAGTTGGAGCCGATGTACGGCTACCGGATTGTAAAAGAGGTACAGCGGCGGAGCAGCGGCTACTTTTCTCCTAAAGAAGGGACCCTTTACCCGGTGCTGCACCGGTTGGAGCGGGAGAGACTGGTGGTAGGCCGTTGGCAGGACACCCCCAATAGCGTGCGCCGCCGATACTACCAGATTACCGCCAGGGGCCGCCAGGCTCTAGCGGACCGGCTCAAAGAGTGGCAATGGTTCAGCCGCGCATTGAACTCCGTCATGCTACCGGCAACCTAGCCGAACGGTGAAATTCAGCTCATGCGCGTAGAGTTCGCCAATTACCTCCGGTCGTTGGCTCGCCAGCTTCACCTTGAGCCCGGTGAAGAGCGGAAGATTATCCTGGAGCTGGAGGGCCACCTGGAGGACAAGGCCGCCGAGCTGGAGTCTCGGGGGATGGCCAGAGGGCAGCCCTCATTCTGGCCGGCCAGGAGATGGGGGCCTCGCGAGCCGTTGCCAGCCGGATGTACGAGGTGCACAGCCCCGGGGTCTGGCAGCCGTGCTGCTCATGATATTGGCGTCGGTGGTCTTCTTCCTCAGCCCCGCAGCGTTGGAGTCGCAGCTCGGCCACCGCCAGTCCCGGCGCATGGTGGTTGAGGCTGGCGGCGAGGTAGTATCCCATTGGTTCGACAGCACGATGTAGCCGTGGTGGTGGACAGCAGTAGTTGTCTGCCGCCGGACCTGCTCCGAAAGTGGCACATAACCTCTGTCCCTCACCAGCTGATTATCGGCCAGCGGACCTTTCTCGATGGGGTGGATATCCATCCTGGCCAGTTTTACCGGATGCTCAACGAGCGGAGGCAGTCGGCTTTTACCACCGCGGCTCCCCAGCCTCAGCATTTTCTTGACGCTTTCTTGGAGGCCGGCGAGCGTGCGCCGAACGTCCTCTGCCTCACCCTCTCGGCCAATTTTAGCGCGACTTACAGCTCGGCCTGCGCCGCGTTGGCGCTGGCCGACGGTAGATTGTCTGGCATCAGGGTCGAAGTTGTCGACAGCCAGACTGCCGCCGGAGGGTCGGGCCTCATCGCCCTGGCTGCGGCGCGGTGGTCCTCCATAGGTCACAGCTTTGAACAGGTGATCGACGAAGTCCACCACCTGGCGCCGAAGCTCAACCTGCTCGCCTTCCTGGACACCCTGCGTTACCTGAAGCGTGGCGGCCGGGCCCGTAAGATCGGGGCCTGGGCGGGCACCTTGCTGGGAGTCAAACCGCTGACTGAGCTGCGAATGGGGGAGGCCCGGATGGTAGGCCGCCCCCGGAACCGGGCCAAGGCAACCGCCGGTCTCCTCGATCTGATGCGGCGGCGGGTGGACCGAAAACCGGTGGTAGTCAACGTGATGGAAGCCGGCGCCCCCGACGATGCCGCGGCGTTGGCCCGCCGCATTGAAACCGAGTTTAGCTGCCGGGAGCTTTTCGTCAGCCAGTTCACTCCGGTGATGGGGCTTCACACGGGGCCCGGATTGCTGGGCGTGGCCTTCTACGTGGACGACGGAGACGGACAGCCACCCGATGAAGCTTGACCGGGCCCGGCCACTGGTGTAGCGTCGGCATCGGTCCAGATACCGAAACCAGCCGGGGGCCGCTGGATGGCCAATCAGAGACAACCAACCCGGCGCAGGCGGGCGCCATATCCGGGAGAAGACCAGGTCCTGCGGGATACCGGGTTCCTGAGGCAGGCCCTGAAAGCAGCCGCGGGGTTAGACCCGACCAAGGACACGGACGGTCCCCTTCTGGTAGTGCTTAGCGGCCTTCCCGGCACCGGCAAGTCGTACTTCGCTGGAGAGCTGGCCCAGTTGGTCCCCTTCCAGGTGTTGGGAAGCGACCAGATCCGCAAGCTCTTGGTGCCGAGGCCACGGTACACCCGGGGCGAGCACGCCCGCGTGTTCGGGGCCTGCCACCTGCTCATCGAAACCTACCTGGCCCAGGGTTGTCGGGTGCTGTACGATGCCACCAACTTGACGGAGTCCTCCCGCCGGCCCCTCTACCTGATCTGTGAGCGGCTAGCCGTCCCCCTGGTCCTGGTGAGGTTCACCGCGCCAGTGGAGACGGTCCGGCGGCGGCTGGCGGAGCGGGCCATGAAGCCGCACCCCAGTGACCACTCGGACGCCGATTGGCTGGTGTACAGCCGCCTGTCTTCCCATGAAGAACCGATCAGGCGGCGCCACTTTACCGTCGACACATCGGGCGGCCGGTCTCCAGTGCTGGCCGAAATCGCTCGCCTGGCCGGCGCCCTCACCCAGCCCCCGACTGCGCCGGGTGCATCCCTCTCCCGATGGGAGAAGGAACGAGGGTGAGGGTACCGGTGAAGCCAAACTGATGAGAGCCTACGAGGAAACGGGCACGATATGCAGATAGTAGTCAGGACAGACGACATTACCGGCATCGATACCCCCGCCCTGGTGGTCAACCTGTTCAAGGGGGTCTCCCAGCCCGGAGGGGCCACCGGCGCGGTGGACCAGGCGCTAGACGGCGCCATAAGCAGGCTGATCCAGGATGGTGAGATCCAGGGCAAGCCGGGCGAGATCAGCTTGATTCACACCGCCGGCAAGATCGGACCGGCCCGGGTGGTCGTGGCCGGGCTTGGGCCGGCGGAGCGTTTCGACGCCCAGGCGGTGCGGCAGGTCTCCGGGGACGTGCTCCGCTTCCTGCGGCAGCGGGGCATACGCCGGGCGTCGACCATCGCCCATGGAGCAGGGATCGGCGGCCTGGACCCACAAGCTTCGGGGCAGGCCATTGCCGAAGGCGCCCTGCTGGGCCTCTACCGGTTCGGCACCTACCTCTCCAACGCGGAGGCGACGCGGGTGGACTTCGAGGAGCTGACGATTGTCGACCGGGACTCCGGCACGGCCGGGGCCATCGAGCTGGGAGTGGCCGACGGGAAGGTAATGGCGGAGGCGGCGATACTGGCCCGGGATATGGTCAACGAGCCGGCCAACGTCATGACTCCTACCCAGATGGCGGAGGTCGCCGGCTCCGTTGCCGGTGCGGCGGGGCTGTCTCTGGCTGTTTTGGAAGCCTCCGAAATGCGCGAGTTGGGCATGGGCGCGCTGCTGGGCGTGGCCCAGGGCAGCGACCAACCGCCCAAACTGATCGTGCTGAAATACACCGGCGACCCAGACAACCCGGCCAACAACCTGGGACTCGTGGGAAAGGGGATCACCTTCGACACCGGAGGAATATCGCTGAAACAACCCGGCGGTATGGAGGCGATGAAGGGCGACATGGCCGGGGGCGCTTCGGTGATCGCCGCCATGCAGGCGATCGGGCGGCTCGACCCCAAGATCAACGTGACCGGCATCATCGCGGCGACTGAAAACATGCCTGGCGGCTCGGCCCAGCGGCCCGGTGACGTGGTGCGGGCCATGAACGGCAAGACCATCGAGGTCATAAACACCGACGCCGAAGGCCGCCTGGTCCTGGCCGACGCCCTTTGCTACGCCCGCCGGCAGGGGATCACCCGCCTCGTGGACGTTGCCACGCTAACCGGGGCGATGGTCACCACCCTGGGCAAGGTTTGTACCGGTGTCATGGGCAACAAGCAGGAGCTTGTCGACCAGGTCGTGGCGGCAGGCCGGATGACGGGGGAGAGGTTCTGGCAATTGCCCATGTTCGAGGAGTACAAGGAGCTGATCAAGAGTGACGTGGCGGACATGAAAAACAGCGGCGGACGCCAGGCCGGTTCCATCAGCGCCGCATTCCTGCTCGCCGAGTTCGTGGGCGACGCCGCCTGGGTGCACCTGGACATCGCCGGCACCTCGACATCGGCGCGGACCAAGGGCTACCTGATTAAGGGCGCGACCGGCACCCCCGCTCGCACCCTGGTCCAACTGGCCCAACGGCTGGCTGAAGGGGAAAGCTGAGGGCCTCGCCTCTCTGCGCGCATCAGTGATCGAGCGGCTGGGATGCGCTGGCTAGCAAGGGGCCTTAGGTCCCCATGTTTCTACGGTCTGACTCTGGGTTGACAACCCCGTTTCCGGCACTTAGGATACTCAACATGGTTAAGTATACTGGGATTGGCACGGGCGCATCGAGGCACGGAACGCTGATGGCCCGATGAGCGCCCATTTTAGGGGGCAGCCGGCGCCGCGGCTCAGGCCGGGGGCTCGCGGGTGAGCAACGCGGAGGCCCAACGGTACGCCGACCTTCCAAGGAGCTACCACGTCTGGAAGTGGCGGGTCCTGCTGGTCTTCTGTGTCTTCTACCTTTTCCTGTATCTCGGGCGCTTCAACTTCTGGCCGGTGTCGCCCCTGGTCAAAGCGGACCTGTCTCTCAGCAACGTCGAGATCGGCTTGATCAACGCGATGCTGCTCTGGGGTTTTGGGCTGGGGGACCTGGTCCACGGCCGGCTGGCCGAGACCTACGGCCTCAGGCTGTGGGTGCTAATTGGGGCGGTCCTGACCACGGTTTTCAACTGGATCACCAGCTTCGCTACCTCCCCGGTCACCATGGCCATCCCCTGGGGCCTCGCCGGATTTGTCAACGCCGCCTGCTGGAGCCCCGGCATCAGCATGCTCTCCCAGTGGTGGCCCCGGCGCGACCGGGGCATGGCCATGGGCATACTGGGGACGTCCGCGGGGGGTGCCATGCTGATGATGTGGTGGATTAGCGGATCGGTGGGTGCTGAGTTCGGCTGGCGGGCCGCCTTCCGCTACCCTCCCCTTATAATCGCGGTTCTAGGCATAGCGGTCTACTTCCTGGCCCGGGACCGGCCCACCGACGTCGGCCTGCCCGAGTACGTGGAGGAAGATGAAGTATCCGCCACACCGGAGGCGGTGGCGCCGGAACGGCTTCGGGGCTTGGGGCCCTACAAAGAGCTGCTTTCCAACCCCCGCTTTTTGCTGGCCAGCCACGTGAAAGGCCTGGAAAACGTGGTGCGCTACGGGCTGACGACCTGGGTCCCCATCTACTATTTTGAAGAGGGCGGACTGTCCATCGAGTCCACCGTTTTGCTGACCATCCTATTGCCATTGGGGTACCTTATCGCGCCGCCCGTGTCCGGCATTGTCTCCGACCGGCTGCTGCACAGCGCGCGGCGGCCAATGGTCATATTCTCCTGCGCCGTCAGCTCGTTGGTGCTGGTCGCTATAGCCTTCGCGCCTCCCGTGAACGTCACGTTGGGGGCGACCCTGCTCTTGTTGGGCGGGCTGGCGATGGGAATGTCACCGATGTCCACGGTGGCGGTGGACATCGCCGGGCGGCGCATGTCCGGAACCTCTTCCGGATTGCTGGACGCTCACGGGTATGCCTACGCCGGGATGCAGGCCATCGTTTTCAGCTTCGTCCTGGACATGGCGGGCAGTCCCTGGCCGATCGTCTTTTTGGCGATGGCCGGGACCAGGATCGTTTCCGCCGCGATGATCGCTAAGGTCAAGGTGTAGCCTGGCGCCGCTTTTCCTTCGGTAGCGTTGGTCTCGCTTCAGGTAGTCCTGCGATTGGGCGAAGCTGCAATGGTTAGTCTTGACAACCGATGTTGATATGCTAAAATATGTAACCGCAACCAATTGCAGAAGAGTCTGATTATACGGTGAACCACGAACCAGCCGTAGAGGCCCTCAAAGAGAAGGGGTACCGGCTCACCCCCCAGAGGCTGATCGTTCTCTCCATAGTGGCTGAGGGCGCTGGTCACATGGGGGTGGACGAGGTATTCCGGCGGGCCAAAGAAGCCTACCCCTACATGGACATCGCCACTGTGTACCGGACCCTCCACCTGTTCAGGGACCTGGGGGTGGTGACAGAGGTGGCCATAGGGGACCGGCTTCACTACGAGTTGACCGGCCCTCAGGGGGGCCATCACCACATGGTGTGCCGGGTCTGTAACGGGGCCTTCAACCTGAGCCCCCACTACCTCGAGGAGTTGCGGAACACTCTGAACCGGGAGTTCGGTTTCGAGCCTGACTTGGAGCACTTTACCGTGTCCGGTGTCTGCTTGGAATGCCGGACTCAAGAGATGCGCAAAGAGGCATAAACAGTCAACCCCACTGGACAGGTGATGGCATGGAAGATAGATTGGTTGACGCTGGACTCATAGGAGCCGTGGTTCTGGGTGTGCTTCTTGGGCTAAGACACTCCTTGGACCCCGACCATGTGGTAGCGGTGTCCACCATGGTCCGCGAGTATCGAAACCCCATGAGATCTTTCTGGGTTGGCATTTCCTGGGGCTTTGGACACACTGCCACCCTCTTCATCCTGGGCGTCGTGATCATCGCTCTTCGCCTGAGCGTACCCGACCGTCTGGCCTTGTTCCTGGAGTTTGGCGTTGGAATCATGCTGGTCGGTCTTGGGGTCCAGGTCATCTACAACTTCCGGAAACGGAAGGTTCATCAGCACGAACACGGCCACGTGGAGAGTGAGCATCAGCATTACCACTCCCACGTTCAAAACCCTGGGAATGTCCGGGAGCACCACCAGCTCTTTGGCGTGGGCAAGCCGTTCTTGAGGAAGAAATCCTTCTTCATCGGCATGTTCCAGGGCGTGGCGGGAACCGCCGCCGTAACCCTCTTGGTGCTGGCGTCTATCGATTCTCCCGTCACAGGCGCGGTGTATCTCCTTCTTTTCGGGGTGGGCTCGGTGGTGAGCATGGGCGCTATGACCATCTTGATCGGGCTTCCCTTTGCCTTCTCGTCCAACCGCCTGCCCAATCTGAGCAGGTTCATCCAGTTCAGTGTGGGGGCACTGAGCATCCTTTTTGGCTTCGGTTTGATGTACCACATTGGCTTCGTTGAAGGCCTCTTCTAGGGGAGCTTTCGCCGAAATAACCGTCTGGATACGCCAGGCTAAAAGCCTCTGCGCTGAGATGCGGACAGAGCCATCACCCTGAGTATTACGCTCGACAATAACCTTGCCGCCCCCGGCAAAGTCTTGAATTAGGTTGTGCTGCCCCTTTTTGCTCTCGCGGTGACTCTCTGGAGCGGGCCGGATGTCAGCGTACAACTAGACAGGATGCCTAGACTCCCGTAGACCGGAGAATCGAGCCGAGGGGCGATCTTTCACCGTCCAGGGAGCAATCTTGGGAAACTCCCCCGATCATCAATTAGGTGTGCTTGCTTTCATCGGCCCTCTTGTGTAACCTGTTCATGGCCAAAGCCGGGCCGGGCCTTCTCGAAGTTGTCTTGGGTGGCAGCAAAATCTCCACCAAGCTGGATTTAGGTGCTTCGTGGAGTTTCCGTTGACCGTTCTTGGGAAGGACTAGCCGTTCAGGATGACGAAAATCACATCCCGTGTGCTCCTCTCCCCGCCTCCGTCGGTGCAACCCTTGGTTTTTCAGCAGCCCTGGCGGAACCCTTACGGTGAATCTTTCTCCATATAGGATCGCAGCCATTGATGTACTTGGGACTTCATTTGGAACCCGCCCCTGGGAAACATAGCAGGCGGCCTATGCGGATATGAATCCAGCGGACCGATTGGAAAGCGGTGGAGAGGGAGGACCCGGCCGTTCGCGCACCTTCTCCGCTCTCAGAAACATAAACTACCGGTATCTCTTGGTCAGCAGCGCCTTCATCAGCGCTGGAAACCAGGTCCAGCAGATAGCCATGGGCTGGCTGGTGCTTGAGCTAACGGACTCCCCCTTTTGGGTAGGCGTCGTCCTGGGGATACGGGCATTGCCCATCCTTCTGGTGGGTCCTCTAGCCGGGGTGGCTATCGACCGGCTGGATAGGAAGAAACTCTTTCTAGCTGCTCAGGCGGCCCTCGTTGTCCTGGCGTTCCTTTTTGCCGTGGATGTGCAATTGGACAGGGTAACGGTCACCCACGCCCTGATCTTCAGCTTCCTTTTGGGGTTGGATTCGGCGCTGAGCCAGCCGGTGCGGCAGGCGCTGATCGTCAATACGGTGCCGCCGCGAGACCTGACCAACGCCATTGCCCTCAACAATTCGGCCAATGGAGTGACTCAGAGCATCGCCCCACTGATCAGCGGGACGATGATCGCGTTGCTGGGGGTCCACGGCAACTTCTACATCCAGGGCGCCGCCTATCTGGCCGTATTCCTCATCATCCTGCCCATGAAGACGCCCTTCCGGGAAGGGGTTGCCGAGCAGACCTCCGTGGCGAAGAACTTCATGGAAGGGATAAGGTTTATCCGGAGCGACTCGGTCCTGTTGCTGTTGATACTTCTGGTTTTCATACCGTCCCTGTTTATTCACTCGACCCAGAACCAGTTGTCGGTGATCGCGGTGGAAGTTTTCCGGGGCGGGCCACTGAGCGGGCCTCTGAGGCTGGGGTTGCTGGGTGCCGGCATGGGGATAGGGTCTTTGATGGCCACCTTCACCATCGCCTCTCTGGGCAACTATCAGGCCAAGGGCATGCTTAACACGGGGTCGATCATCCTGGTGACGGTGATGCTCACCCTTTTCGGGCTATCCTTCTCCCTGGGCTTGGGCCCGTCCCTGGTTGCTATTGGAATGATGGGTTTCTTCAACACGGGTTTCCGGCTGGTCAATAACTCCCTGGTCCAGTCCAGGATTCCCGATTATCTGCGAGGCCGAATTACCAGCATATACGTGCTGGACCACGGCTTTCAGCCCGTCGGCAGCCTGGCGCTGGGATTCCTGGCTGAGGAAGGGGTTCTGGGTGTTCAGAAGGCCATAGTCTTGGCGGGGCTGGTGGCCTTGGCCGTGACGGTCTTCATGGGCCTTCGGTTCCGGCAGCTGTGGAGCCTGAAGTAGGGCGTACACGGATTATTTGAGGAGGTATCACGTGTCCATTGAGACTGTTGCGATTCTCAGCCCCGGAGACATGGGGCACGCCGTAGGCCAGCTGCTTCGAGAGCACGAGCTGCGGGTAGTCACCTGCCTGGCCGGGAGGTCCGGCCGGACTCGGGCCCTGGCGGAAAAAGCAGGCATCGCGGATATACCGAACCTGGAGGAGATGGTGGAACAGTCCGACGTCATCCTCTCCATCACGGTATCCGAAGTGGTGCCCGCTGTATGCGAAGCGGTGGCTAGCGCCATACGCGCAACCGGCTCAGACGTGCTGTTCGCCGAGTGTAACGCCATCGCTCCCCAGGTGGCTCGCCGCATGGAAACAGTCATTGAGACCGCCGGAGGCCGCTTCGTCGATGCGTCCATCATCGGTGGCCCGCCCAAAGGCGGGTCTTGCCCCCGATTCTACGCGTCGGGGCCTCGCGTGGCCGAGTTCGAGCTGCTTCGGGGTTTCGGGCTGGATGTGCGCCCCATGGGGTCCGAAATTGGCCAGGCGTCGGGTATAAAGATGTGTTACGCAGCCATGACCAAGGGGTCGTCAGCTCTGTACGCGGAGCTGTTGATGGCCGCCGAGCTGATGGGTCTATCCGAGCATCTGCGGGAGGAGTTCCGGGGCAGCCAGTCCGCGACATACCAACGGATGGAGGGCGGTATTCCCGGGGTGCCCGCCAAGGCCCGGCGCTGGGTCAGCGAGATGCAGGAGATCGAAGCCACCTTCGACCACCTGGGTCTAACCCCGTTCTTGTTTCAAGGCGTAGCGGACGTGTACCGGCTTATGGGCGGCACTCCGCTGGCCGACGAGACGCCGGAAACGAAAGACCTCAACCGGACTCTGGAGCAGACCATCAGCCAACTGGCGGACCACGTCGAGCCGAAGAGACGGCAGGGCTGAGGCTCGGTCTTCTGGGGAAGCTTCCCCAGGCCCCTTCAAGAAACTCCGGTCTTGGTATTCCTTCCGAAGAGCCCTAGGGGCACTCTGACGATGGCCTCTACGGCTCCGTCTGGGTGGTCTGGCTGCCCGCGATGGTAATCGTCATGTGGGCCATGGAGGTGTCGTCGGGGGCGCCATGCCAGTGGTTTTCACCGGCGGGAATCAGGACCACATCCCCCTCGTAGACTGTCAGGACTTCGTTGTCATTCGCCACCTTGCCGGCCCCTTGAGTGATGACCAATAGCTGGTCTCCGGAGTGTGTGTGGAATTTGGTGTGGGAACCGGCATCAAAACTGACGATGGCGAAGTTGAAGTTGTCGCTTTCACCGCGCTGCAAAACGGCCTGCCTGTGGACCTGAGTACCGGTCATCAGGCCACCAACCATGTCCACCTGCACCCGTGGCATGTCGCGCATGGTCACCTTCTTCATGGGCTTCCTCCTTACCAACGGCCTGCGCCAATCTTGGGGTCACCGTTGCCACCTGGTTCGCCCGTCCGCCACTCGACCCGCCGGCATGAAGCGGGCGCCGCTATAATGATACCCCGGCGATACCACCAAGTCCACGCGTGGCCAAAGCCGGGCAAACAACGCTGCCGCCGCCGAGCGCTCCGGAGTAGCGGCAGATGGGTTTGGCCCGCCCCAGGCTCTTGCCTTTCTAGGCCGAGCCTTCGACCCGGCGTCCCCCGTGGAATACGGCCACCACCCGGCGCAGGGCGGTGATGTCATCCACCGGGTTTCCCTCCACCAGCAGAAGGTCCGCCTCCTTGCCCGCTTCGACGGTGCCCACCGATTCCTGAATGCCCAGGGAGATGGCCGCGTTCCGCGTGCCGGCCAGAATAGCCTGCATCGGGGATAGCCCCGCTTCCTTCATGGCCAGGAGTTCTCCCTGGAAGTCGCCGAAACGGTACAGGCCCCATCCGGAGTCGGACCCTCCGACCAGGTTTACCCCCATCTCTATCAGCCGTCCGAACTGCTCCATGCGTGCCCGGCGTCCCTGCTCCAGCAGGTCGAGGGAAGCCAACTCTTCAGCCGGCAGGTCCCCCTCGCCTCGCTTGTAGCGCAACATAGACAGGCGCAGAGTGCCCAGGTGCAAGGTTGGATTGACCCAGACCCCAGAGGCAACCAGGCGCTCGGCGGTGGCCTGGTCGAACCGGTGGGAGCCGTCCGGGTCGTAGAACGCGCAGTGGAATATCAGGTCGACCCCGGCTTCCAGCGCGTTGTTGATGGAAACAGTCGACCGGCAGTGGGCGGCGACGGGCCTACTCCGGTTGTGGGCCTCTTCCGTTGCGGCCTTGAGTTCGCTCACGTTGAGTGAAGGGCGAAAGGGGTCGCTGGTCACGGTGCTGCCCCCGGAGGCCACCACCTTGATCAAATCCGCACCTTCTTTGATGAGCTGGCGGACCTGGCGCCGTGTGCCCTCGGGTCCGTCGGCCTCCCCCCCCATGAACCAGAGGTGGCCCCCCGTTATGGTGATGGGCCGCCCGGCGACCAGCACCCGCGGCCCATCGATCAGCCCCAGGTCCAACCCCTGGCGCAGGGAAAAACCGGTACGGTTCCAGGCCCCGCAGTCGGCCAGCGTGGTTACGCCGGACTCAAGGGCGAGGCGCACGTTCCGGGCCGACCGTAACAGGTGGAGGTCGTCGCCCTCCTGGTCCACTTCCTTGCCGGTGCGCCCGTCACCGGGCATGTTGGTATGGGTATGGGTGTCGACCAGGCCGGGGAGGAGGGTAGCCTGGGGGAAATCCAGCACCTGGGGTTCTTTTCCGGCGTTCGGCCCGTCCAGGGGCCCGTTTCTGTCGCCTAGTCGCTCCCGAGGCCCCACCCAGAGGATGTGCCCCCCCCGGACCACTACCGCCGCTCCCTCCGTGGGGGTTTCGCCCAGTCCGTCAACCAACCGGCCGGGCTGGATAACCTGCAGATCCGTTGTCGCTGATGCCACTGTCGCGCCTCCGGGTTGCCGCGTGCCGCCCCAGCGGGCCCGGTAATTATAGCCTACCTTCGATCCCGCAGCATGAGGAAGGCCAGAGGGATGGAGGAGGCCAGTATCAGCAGCAGGGCCGGCGCCGCGGCCTGGGCAAAAAATGCCTCGGAGGTCGCGGCCCAGATCGAGGTGGCCAGGGTGGTGAAACCAACGGGGCTCAGAATCAGTGTCGCGGGCAACTCTTTCATGGTCAGCAAGAAGACCAGGGCCCCGCCGGATATGATGCCAGGCCTGACCAGAGGTAACGTGACGGAGGCGAAAACACGCAGTGGGGACCGGCCCAAGCCGCGGGCCGCCTCCTCCATGTGGGGGCTCACCTGAAGCAGGGAGGTTCTGGCCGCTCCCACGGCGGGGGAAAGAAACAGGACCACATAGGCGAAAACGAGCAGACCCGTGGTCTGGTACAGAGGCGGCGTGTACTTGGCGCCAAAAAAGACCAACGCCAGAGCGACGGCGATGCCTGGCAGCGCGAACCCTATGTAGGTCACACGCTCGAAGATGGTGCTGAGCAGGCCGGGATAGCGGACCGATAGGATGGCGATGGGCAGGGACGCCGCCACCGCGGCCAATGCCGCCAGTGCCGAAACGTACATCGAGTTCCGCAGGGCCTCCCACAGGACCAGGAAGGGCTCCCCCGCCGCGACTCCCCGGATTACCCAGTAGCCGAGAATGGACACGGGAAGCGCCAGGGAGACGATGACCACGGTGGCGCAAAAAGCTACCGCCGGCCAGCGCCAGCGGCCCAGTCGGGCCGGGGCCGGAGGCCGGGCCGCCCCGGAACCGCTGCTGTAGTACCGGGACCGGCCCCGGGTGAGGGACTCCGCGGCCACGATCCCCAACGCGATTCCGACCAGCACCAGCGACAGAGCCGCTCCCAGGGTCCGGTCGAGGGCGGACTCGTACTGTACGAAGATGGCCCAAGTGAAGGTCTCGTACCGGAGCAGGGAAACCGCTCCGAAGTCGCTGAGGGTGTACAGCCCGACCAGCAGAGCCCCGGCCGCAACAGCGGGCCTAAGGTGAAGCAGAGTGACCCGCAAGAACGTTGACCACGGGCTGAAGCCCAGACTACGGGAGGTCTCCTCCAGCGACGGGTCCATGCGCTGCAAGGCAGCCCGCACGGTTAGGAGGACGTAGGGATAGCTGAGGAAGGTGATGGTCAGGAAGGCCCCGGGGAAGCCGTGGATATCCGGCAGCCGTTCGATCCCAAAGGGTCCGTCCAGCAAACCTTGCAGCATCCCCCGGGGTCCCAGAGCAACGACGACCACGAAACCACCGACGTAGCTAGGAATCACCAAGGGCAGCGCTGCCAGTACCGCCCATATCTTCCGATGGGGAAGGTCGGTGCGCACGGTGAGCCAGGCCAGGGGGACGGCCAGGGCGATGGAACCCAAGCTGACGGCAACGACCAGCAACACGGTTCGCCCAAGGATTTGCAGGACCCGGAGGCGGAACAGCAGGTCCCAGGCTTCCGTGCCGGCGCCCAGGGTGCGGAGCGCGAGGTAGACCACCGGCAGCAGCAGGAGCGCCGCGACCCCGGCGGCCGGTAGCAAGACGACGGCCGGAGGCTGGCCCGGCCCG
>CAJWBT010000022.1 GCA_913020235.1 uncultured Chloroflexota bacterium | reverse complement strand
AGCTGGAGCAAACTCTGGTGGAGCACGTCGGCTATCGAAGCCATCGCATTGGCAAACGCCACAAACAGCAGGGCAACCCAGAAATTGAAGGCTTGGCCCAGCAGCACCTGGCCGACTCCAAACAGGGCCACTGCTGACAGCAACAGCACGCCTCGGCGCCGGACCTCTCCCAGCCCAGCCAGGATAATGACCCCCAGGGCGCCGCCGGCAAAACGGAAGGAGGTAAGCACTCCCAACCCCACGGCGCCCACCAGCAGCACATCCTTGGCCAGAATCGGCAGCATAACCTGATGGGAAAACCCGAAAATCTCGGTTGCGGCCGTCGAAACCATCAGGCTCAACATAACCCGGTTGGTCTTGAGGGCCCTGAAATAGTTGAGGATATTCTCGCCTATCGGCTCCCGATCTTGAGGGGCCGAGCCGCCGGCGTGACGTAGTGCGTAAAGAGTCAGCGCCCCAATCCCATAGCCCAAGCTCATTGCCAGGAATGGACTGCCGGCCCCCTGCCAGTAGATGAGACCCCCCGCCATCAACGAGCCCAATACCTGGCCTACCCGCTGACCCAGGCTGATTAACGCGATGGCGTTTATCGCTCCACCGGCTCCCACCACGTCGTATACGTAGACCTGTCGGGCCGTCATGTAGAAAGCCTGAAAGGCTCCCAGCAGGAGAGTGAACAGCATCAGCTGCCAGATGGCCAACTGCCCGATGGACAACAGGAGACCCGCTCCCAGGGAAGTAAGCGCCAGGCCCCACACCGCAACGCGCATCAGCGTACGCCGGTCTACCCGGTCGGTTACGGAGCCGGCAATGAGTCCCACGACCAGGTTGGGTGCCGCGCGCGCCGCGAAGATCGCCCCTACCATCCCGCTGGAGCCGGTCATATCAAACACCAACCAGCCAAGGACAACGTGCTGCATCCCTTGCCCGAGCTGGTTGGATACCGTGGAAATCCACAGCATCCGGATATCATGAAACTGGAAGGCCGTCACCAGTTGACGTGCAGGCGAGAGCATACTCTCCTTCTGGGTGGCGTCGAAAGAGCGATGATAGCATACCGAATGTGGCTGTCAGGCCGCCTTACTGAGCCCATGCACGACATCCCAGGCCATACGCGAGAAAATCCCCGTGCATCCCCCTCTATAAAAGGGGGACCGAGGGGGATTTTTTCAACCTCGATGGTTTGGATCGAGTTTAGCCGCCATCTCAGAGCAGCAGTGTGCTTGCTTCGGAAACAGCGCTCAGGGCGCCGGCAATATCAGACTGACTCCTTCACGCACCCTTCCAACAGCTCCAGCGCCGCCGTGGCAAACGCCCACATATTTGCCTCCCGGTCCCCGTCACCGGTTTCGAGGGTGATTACGCGCTCAACGGGTCCCACGACGGCGATGCAAGCGTGACCAGCGGCATCGCCATACCGGTTCCCGGTAGGGCCGCTGGCGCCGGTTTCACTCAAGCCCCAGGTCGTCCCGAGGGCTTCACGTATGGTGCGGGCGTTCAATAAAGCATAGGGTTCGCTACTGGCGCGCATGCCGGCCATCGTACTGTCGGGGACGCTAAGCAACCCCCGCTGGGCGACGCGGGTATATACGACCGCTCCGCCGACGTAGTAAGCCGAGGCCCCCGGGACGGCTACCAGAGACGCCGATATCAGACCGCCGCAGGACGATTCGGACACGGCAATGGTCTGCTGGTGTTGTTTCAGCAGCGCGCCGGCCGACGCGGCCATTGAGTTCAGCCCTGTCATAAGTTCCTCCCGCCAAAAGCATGATTGTTGCGACGATAGGGCGCTGAGCCTGAGGCTATTCTAACCGACAAACCCCCCAACACCGTACTGCCCGCAACGTGCCATCCTCAGACCGGCCTGTCGGGCTCCTTCTAATGGCCGAATCCCCCTCGTAAAGCTTGGCAGCTCGCTCGCCGCTCGTCGGTCGGAACGGCTTGGTTGACAGCGGCCATCGTTCGTCCCAGAATCAGCAGGGGCTGGGAGGGAGCTGGGCAGGGCCATGGGTGAAGCAGCATCGAGAGCCCGGGGGGGCCGGACGTTCATCGTCCTGCATAACCGGTCCTGCACCATTCATCGAGGTGACGCAAATGGAGTTCCAGACGATCCTGCTGGAAAAGTCTGAGCACATCGCCAAGCTGACGCTGAACCGCCCGGAACGGCTGAACGCCATCAACCAGCAGATGTTCGATGAGTTGAACGTGGCTCTCCGGGACGTGGCCGGCGACGCCGAAATCCGGGTCCTGGTGCTCACCGGCGCCGGCCGCGCCTTTTGCGCCTCAGCTGATATCAAAGACGCGCGCCAGGGCGGCGATAGCCTGCTGGGCCACAAAGGCCCCTACGAGACCTGGAAGTTCATGCGAACGGGTCCCCAGGCCGTGACCCTGGGCCTGCACCAGATGGAAAAACCCACTATGGCCATGGTCAACGGCCTGGCCATCGGAGACGGCTTTGACTGGGTCCTGGCCTGCGACATTCGCATCGGCTCCGAGCACGCCCGGTTCATGAACGCTTTTCTCCAGATGGGCCTGGTCTCCAACACCGGCTCCACCTGGCTCTACAACCGAGCCATGGGGATCAACAAGGCCCTGGAACTCCTCTACACCGGCGACTGGCTGGAAGCGGAAGAGGCCCACCGCCTGGGGGTATTGAACCACCTGGTCCCGGCGGAGCAGCTGGAAGAGGAAACGATGGCGATGGCCCGGCGCATCGCGGAAAAGCCTCCCATCCCCAACCGAATGGTCAAGGGGATGTTGCTCCGGGGACTGTCCCAAACCCTTGAGGAGCACCTGGCGGAGGCCGCCCACGTAGAGGTCCTGACCCATGCCACCGACGACCACCGGGAGGCTTTGAACGCTTTTCTGGAGAAACGCAAACCTGTTTTCAAGGATCGGTAAGCGAGGAAGAAACGACGGCCCCCATATGGCTGCCAGTAAACAAGCGCCGAGCGCCCCCGGTTGTTATCATCCCAGGCAGTAACCTTTCCACGTGGAGGCAGAGATGGCCGGATACTCAGGGAGCGAGCTTCTTGCCAAGCTTAAGAGCAGCGTGGGCCAGGAAATGGTCTACCGGGCGCCGGATGCCATGGGGCGGCCGTCCTTTCGCATGTATGCCCTCGGCATCGGCGACTTCAACCCCCTTTACACCAATGGTGAGTTCGCCCAAAGCCACGGGCTGAAGGACGTTATGGCCCCGCCCACGCTCATCTGCGATACCTGGCAGTACCTGGATAGCGACATGGATGAACGGGGGGACCTGATCGGACGCGGCGAGTTAGGAGCACTTCAGGGGCTGCGGGCCGGGAACGACTACGAGTTTATTCAGCCCATCCATCCAGACGACATCATCACAGCCCGCTGGAAGGTTAAGGACGTTTACGAGAAGACGGGCCGTTCCGGGCACATCGCTTTCCAAGTCGTCGAGGCTTCATTCTACAACCAGCGGGACGAGCTGCTGGCCCGAAACTTGGAGACCCTGTTCTATCGCCTGTAGGTAATAGCCAACCGAGGAGGTTGTCCCTTGGAAGCAAAGATCCGCTATTTTGAAGACGTGAAAGTGGGCGACGAACTGCCCGCCCTCCGGAAGGAGATCAACCAGGCCCGGATGATGGCCTATGGCGCCGCTACCTGGGACTTTATCCGCATCCACTACGACGCCGACTACGTCCGCGAGCAGGGGTTCAAGGCGCCCTTTGTCGACGGACAGATGCTAGGGGGCTTCCTGGCCCAGCAGCTGCAGGACTGGGCCGGGCCCGAGGCATACCTGCGCAAGCTGGGCTTCCGCAACCGGGTCATGGTCTACCCTGGGGACACGGTCACCAGCTACGGCGTGGTCACCGGCACGAACATCGACGGGGGGGAAGCGTTGGTGGAGTGCGACCTCTGGATGGAAAACCAAGACGGCGACAAGGTGGTGCTCCCGGCCAGCGCCGTGGTGCGCTTCCCCCAGCGGGGGGCAAAGGCGGCCGGTTCCACAACGCTTTCAGAGCCCGGCGTGGGGAGATGCCCTCCCCGGAGGAGAAATGAGCAGACGCGTCATTGAAGTGGACCCCAAGAAGTTCCCCTGGCTCGACATTGCCCGGTACACCTTTTGCATGGCGGCGGAAAACGCCGGGGTGGTCTACCTGTCGGGCCAGACGGCCGGCGAATACGACCCCGGCCAGGGAAGGGTGGTCTGCAAAGGAGACCTGATCGAGCAGACCAAGGTAATATACGAAAAGCTGGGGGTGGTGCTGGAGGCGGCCGGATTGGGGTTCGAAAACGTGGTGCAAACGGTGGACTACGTCTACTCGGTGGCCCTCCCCCAGTACCGCCAGACGGGAGAGATCCGGCGGCAGTACCTGGGCAGCAATCCGGTGGCGTCGACGGGCATCTGCGTGGAACGCCTGCTCCGCCCCGACGCCCTCATCGAGGTCAGCGCGGTGGCCATGAAGGCCCCAAAGCGGGGCATCGATCCGGCTTCAGACTCGGCCCGGCAGCTGACCTTCGTGCCTGCCGTCGAAGCGGACGACATCGTCTGGCTATCCGGTTACACCGGCGGCGAGGTGGTGGACGGGAAGCGCAGCTATTCCAGGGAAACCGCCCGGCAGGTTGAGATAACCTATCAGACCATCGGGACGGTGCTCGAGGCCGCCGGCGTCGGGCCCGGCGACGTTGTGAAGAGCCTGGACTATATATCCCCTCAAGCGACGCTCCAGTACCGCGACACTGGGGTCGTCCGGGAGGACTTTTACGGCGGCCGGTACCCGGCGGCCACGGGCATCCTCATCAACCGGCTGCTCCGGCCCGAGGCCCACGTTGAGGTGGAACTCGTTGCCGTCAAAGGCGGCAGCCGCCAGGAGATCACGATACCGGACTGGGACCGGCGCTTCGGGCGCCTGACCTATCTTCCCGGCGTCAAGAAGGGTCGCATGGTCCACATATCGGGCCAGGGGGCGGTGGACCACCCCACGGGCCAGAACGTGGGAGGATTCGACTTGGCGGCCCAGGCGGAACAAGCCTATGGCAACATCGCCAGGGTGCTGGCCGAGGCGGGATACTCCATGGACGACGTGGTCAACACCATCGAGTGGGTGGCGCCCAACGGCCTGATGGGCTACCGGGGGGTCCAGGAAGTCCGGCGCAAGTACTTCGGCGACAGTTTCCCCTCGGCCACCGGCGTATTGGTGCACCAGCTCCTGCGCCCCGAGCTGCTGATCGAAGTCACCGCCGTGGCCTTGGTGTAGGCATCGGGCGGGGTGTCAACAGAGCGGGATAGCTGCCAAGCGCCGGCATGGCTTGGGGGCTTTGCCTCAAAACTGTCATTGGTACGAATATGTCATGCTGAGCCAGCCGCAGCGGCGAAGCATCTGGGGCGGGGCGTCTCCTCCGCCTCCCCAGATCCCTCGTCCTTCCCGCGAAGGACTCGAGATGACAGGGCGGTGTCCATTTTCGTCGACCGTGGTGCTGGTGGCAACCAGCATGAAAGATTCCGAGGAGCGAATTGCCTCCTGTCATTCCGAGGAGCGGAGCGACGAGGAATCTGGTGCGGGGTTCCTCCATGGCAGCCTGGACCCGCCACCCCAGACCCCTCGCTTCACTCGGGGTGACACATTCCAGAGTACTCTTGAGGCAAGACCTGGCTTGGGCTAGCCGGCCTACGTTCCGATACGGACCGGATCGGCCGCATCCTGGACCGAGCGGATGATGGACAGCGCGGTGAGCCGGCCGGTGCGGGGGTTTTCCGTAGGGGTGTTCTCGATGTGGATCGACAGGAAGCCAAACTCCCCTTCTACTTCGATGTCGTGACAGTTACGTTCTAGCCCGGGGACGGCCAGGATTCGGACCATGGTCCTGTCTGGACCCAGGCCGGCCAGGCTCACCGCCGCGGACACGTTCAGGTTCGCGGGAAATCCCCGGCAGGCCACCCGGGCGGTACCCGAGAACAGTTCCATTTCGTGGTCCAGACCGGCCAGGGAAATGCCCTGCTCGACCAGGTGGGGCGCGCCCTCCAGGGCTTGCGGAGGTTTTCGGGACACCATCATCACCCGGTAAACCTCTCCCGCGCAGGCGGACTTTATGCCGTCGAGCCCGGCAATCGCCCCGGACGGAGCCAAGAGCCGACATCCGCTCTTTCGTGACTCCTCGATAATCTCCGGATGGTCCAGTAGGGCGCCAATACTTATCACCATCAGGTCCTTGCCCGCTCCAAAGACCTCTTTGGCGAGTTCGGGCACCACCTGGCCTCCCGCCGTCTCGACGACCAGGGTTGACCGGCCAAGCAGCTCCTTCCGATCGAGATAGGGCGGAGGATCGCGGAGCGATGACAGGAATGCACGGGCCTTGCTTTCGGTCCGGCTGGTGACGCCGGCGATGGAGACCCGCAACCTCCCGGCATCGGCCTCCCGAAGCAAGGCCTGGCCGATTGTCCCGCAACCAACAATCCCGATCGACTGGGCCATCGTATTATCTCCTTCAGAAGCGACCCCCAGAAGCGACCGTGCTTTCTTGGGGGGTCCCCCCTCTCCAGATAGTGGTTTGGAGCCCCGAGGGCCTCCAAACCCTTCTGGGGCGGGCGGGAATGTGAAAGTCAGTCGGGGAATGAGGCACTCAGAACCCCATCGCGTAACCGTCCCGCCGCGGGTCGGCGCCGCCCATTCGTGCTCCGCTGGCAGGGTGTATCATCGCCCCCTGACCGCCACCCACTACCCGTGAAAGCGGGGGAAGGACCTGGACATCGTGTCCCAGGGCTGCCAATCGATCGCGGACCTGGGTAGGAACGCGCTCTTCGATCTCTATCGTGGTTCCACCCCAGCACCGGAACCGGGGCGCCTCAATGGCTTCCTGCAGATTCGCACCGAAGTCCAGGACGTTCAGCAGCATCTGCACCGTCGTCTGGAGAAGCCCGTAGCTGCCAGGCGTGCCGATGGAGAGAAAGAACTTGCCGTCCCGGAATACCTGGAGAGGCGCGATCGGTATCGAAGGCCGTTTGCCGCCCTCGAGATGGCTGGGCGTGTCGCACGACGGGTCGATCTCCATCCAATTGATGCCGTTGTTGAGCGTGACTCCGGTACCCTTCACCATGCGTGCGCTGCCGAAAGCGCTGCCCAGTGTCTGGCTTACCGAGACCACGTTGCCGGCCGGGTCCACGGCCACGAAGTGGGTCGTCAGTCCCGACAGATACTCGCGGGGGTTACCGGCGGTGATTGCTCCCGCGGGGATCTCCTTCACCCAGCGTTCCCCTTCGACCACATTCGCCCTATCAGGGTTGATCAGCTTGCGCCGTGCGGCGGCGAACTCCTTGGAGATGAGTCCCTCCACCGGCACATCGGTGAAATCAGGGTCGCCACAATAACGGATGCGGTCGGCGACGGCGATCTTTATCGCTTCCGCGATCAGATGGATGGTCTCCGGGGCGTTGTGGACCATGCCGCCGAGATCGTAGGCTTCTAGGATGTTCAATGTCTCCAGCATCTGGAAACCTTCAAATCTGGGTGGGGCCGTCGCCACGGTGTAACCCCGATACTCGGTCGTGATGATGTCTTGCCAGGTAGGCTTGTAGTCCTCCAGGTCTTTCAGCGTTATCAGACCGCCCTCTTCGGCGCAGAAATCCGCGATGGACCGGGCGATTTCCCCCTGGTAGAAAGCGGCGGCGCCCTCTTCGACGATTGCGCGAAAGGTCCTGGCAAGGTCCGGTTGACGGAGCACCTCTCCGGGCGCCGGAGCTTTGCCGTCGATGAGGTAGGCCGCCGAGGCGTGGGGACACCGGCCGAGCAGTTGCTCGGCGCTGTTGAAGACACCGTGAGCGAAGTAGCTCAGCGGAAATCCGCCTTCAGCGTATTCAATGGCGGGACCGAAGACGTCGGCGCGACTCTTGGTGCCATGCGCGTCCAGCGCCGCGAGCCAGCCGCCGAGATTGCCCGGCACGAGCGGTGACAGGATGCCTCTCTGCTGCGTCTCCGGAGTGAACATATCCGGTCTCGCACCGAACGGGACGCGGCCGCTGAAATCGAGTGCACGAGTCTCGCCCGTTTCCGCCAGGTGCACGAGCATCACCCCGACGCCGGCCACGCCGCTCATGAACGGCTCGCACACGTTGAGCGCGGCGGCCACCGCCACTGCCGCGTCTACCGCGTTGCCGCCATCCATCAAAATCCGCAAGCCGGCGAGACTCGCCAGTGGATGCGCCGAAGCGACCAGACCTCGCGTGCCCATCGCCACGGGTCGGTGCGCTTGAAACGAGCTTACCTGATTTGCTGAGGCCAAGTTTGCTTCCTCCAGTTCCAGCCTTTGCAACGATGATAACTCCCTCAGACACCCCTCTCCCGCTGGGAGTGGGGCCGGGCGGTGAGGGTGACGGCCTGAACGCCGCTGTTCATCTTCATTCGTGCCGCCGGACGCCGGCGGTCACTCATACAGTTGAAGGCCGCCCTCCGGCGATGGAAAGCTATCGTCGCCCTGGAAAGCCCAAAGAAAGGCCTTGGTGAGGACCTTGCTGTTGGTCGCCCCGCTGAAGCGGTGGTCGCATTCGGGCACCTCACGGAGCTGCAGGGAGGTGGCGGCCATTGGGCCGCAGCTCAGTATGTACGCCAGAAACCCAGCCATGGGGTCCTTGCTGCCGTAGGCCATGTAGATGTCTCCGGGGAACTGAACAACGCCGTCGTAGAAGTAATCGCCAACGCTGTCGTAGGTGGAGAGGAGCAAGATGCGCTTGATCTCCGTGAAGCGAAACGCGACGGCGCCGACGGCCGATCCACCGGACGAGAACCCCGACAGGTAGATCGTTGGGGATGCCGTCCCGCAAAGCTCTTCGGCGCGCTCCAGGGAGAACTCGACGACGTGGGCCAGGCTCTCCACCAGCAGTTGGTTCCAGCTAACGCCCTGGTGGGAGTAGGGCTCCCAGGGTAGCTGGACCTGCCAGTCGGGCCGGGGAGCGTTGTAGGTGACCATCGCGCCCAGCTCCCGCTCCTGAAGGTGTCCGGCCAGCTTCTTCCACCGGTCGTGGCGTCCATCCTTGAATTCACCCGAGCCGGGGGAGTTGACGATTATCACTCCCGAGTTGGTGGGATAGGCGGAAAGGGGAACCTCATAGGTCACCTTCTTGCCAAGATGGTCCTGGGTCTCCCTCTCCAGTACCGCGTCTACTCGGTTCATAGACGACTCCCAATTAAGAAAGGTGGGCCGCCCCGGATAACTTCAGCGTGCACACACAACAGGTTCGACAGGCTCACCTTGAAAATAGCGTCCGGCACGGGGCTTGGCAAGCCCCACGAAGCCGAGATTGGGCCTGCCTAGACCACGCCGTCCTCTTTGAGCTGGAGCACCATTGCCGCGTCGTAGCCCACCTCGGCCAGGATCTCTTCGGTATGCTGGCCAAGTAGGGGAGGGGAGCTGATCTTCACCGGTGACCCGGACATTTTGATGGGGCATCCTACAGTGGTGAAGCGTCCCCGGACCGGGTATTCCGCCTCCACGATCATCTCCCGCTCCCGAAGGTGAGGGTCGACCATGAGGTCGCCGGTGTCGTTCACCGGCCCGCTGGGCACGCCGGCGTCGGCCAGTATGCGCGCCGCCTCCTGCTTGTCCCGTTGGGAGGTCCACTCTTCAACCAGGGCGTTGAGTTCCTCCGGGTGCTTGAACCGGGCCTCCTGGGTAGCGAACCTCGGGTCCTCGGCCAAATCCTCCCGGCCCATGGCCCGGATCAAGTCCTTCCACATGGCCTGGTTCTGGGCATAAATGAACACGTAGTCGTTGCGCCCGCCTCCGCGGGTCTTGAAGATGCCGCTGGGAACGGCGCCCAGGTGCCAGTTGCCGGCGGCCACAACCGGCCGGCCGAGCCGCTGGTGTTCCCGCATGTAGGGCCGCATCAAGTTGAGCACCGAGTCCTGCATCGAAACCTCCACCCGCTGGCCCTCGCCGGTGGCTTGGCGCTGTAGCAGGGCCGCCAGAATGCCGACGGCACAGTGCATTCCGGTTCCCGAATCTCCGATGGCCGCCCCGGTGATCAGCGGTTCCGCATCGGGCAATCCGGTGACGCTCATGGCGCCGCCGGCGGCCTGGGCTATGGGCTCAAAGACCTTGTAGCTTGAGTTGGGTCCGTAGGTGCCGAACCCCTTGACCGAGGCGTAGACCAGGCGAGGGTTCACCTTGCGCATCGCCTCGTATCCCACCCCCAACCGCTCCGCCGTGCCGGGGCCGAAGTTCTCCATCAGCACATCGACGGTTTTGACCAGGGCGTTGAAGATCTCTTTGCCCTGCTCGGTCTTTATGTTGAGGGTCAGTCCGCGCTTGTTTGCATTCAGGATCAGGAACGAGAGGGCGTCGGTGTCCTCCCGGTCCCTGCTGGTGTTCCTGGTGGGGTCGCCCGAACCCGGTTGCTCCACCTTGATAACGTCGGCCCCCAGCCACGCCAGGATCTGCGTGCATGACGGCCCGGCCTGAAAGTGGGTGAGGTCCAGGATTCGAGTGCCGGTCAATGCTTGTACCATGTTCTCCATGCTCCTTTCGCCAGGCTTCAAATTGGGTCTCGGCCCGGCACGACCGCGGATGGTGCGCGTGTCACCGTCCCATCGGTTCGAATTTAGCTCCCAGGCTGAACCGCCCCGTTATTTGTACCATCGGTTATGCTATTCCCACAAGGGCAGGGGTGGGACCTATTTGCGCGCGCCGGTGCTCCAACGGATTACCTCCGGAGGTGAGGCCTCTTTCCAGGACGCACTATCGGCCCACACCTGGGCAATGGCCCATTGACGATGGCCGGCCGGCGAAGCACAATACCACTGGTCCTCAAAGCATGTCCTAAGCTAGATACAGCGGAACGAGAGCCGGCGAGGGGGAGGAAATTATGTCGGACGGGGAAAGGAAACTCATAGCGAACGTCCAGAGACTGAACGATTTCATGGACCGGCACGGTTGTTCGGCGATTGTCGCCCGCTCCGGGACCAACTTTACCTACCTCACGGGTGTGGCTTTTCCAGGCTCCCAGGGCCGGCACGTCGATTTTCCCGACTCACCGAGAGAGGTGTACGCAATATGGCCTCGAGAGGGTGAACCGGCCATGGTGCTCAACAATCTTGGCATCGCCAGGGCCTGGCGGGATTCCTGGATTCGAAACATCGAAGGGTACGATGACTACCAGACGACCGCGCTCGCCAGGACGACAGAAGTTATTAAGGGAATGGGTTTGACCAAGGCCAAGATAGGGTTCGAGAAGACGTACCTGAGCGCGTCGCGCTGGGAGGAGTTTCACCGGGTCCTTCCCGATGTCGAGATGTTTGATTGCACCGAGCTAATGGATGCCGTCCGCTGGGTCAAGACCCCTGGAGAAGTCGACCTGCTGAAGGAGGCTGCCGATATCCAGGACGATGCCTACGTGGAGGTCTTCTCCAACGTTCGCGAGGGAGATACCCTGCGAGAAGTACACGCCCAAATGGTGAAGGCTTGCATGGCAAGGGGCGCGGAAATCGTTCACGGGCTTCTGAACACCAGCCGGAACAACGTGCGCTACTTGGGTGAAGGTGATACCGTTCTGGGAAAGGGCGATATTGTGCGCACCGACTATGTTTCGTATTTGCAGGGATATCCTGGGCATCAATCTCGAGTTTTTGTCGTCGGCCCGCCATCGGAAGAGCAAATCGAGATGTACCGGAAGTACCGGGAAGTGCACTTGATGACCATCGACCGCTGCCGCCCGGGAATCCAAGCCAATGACCTGTACTCCTTCGCGGATCAAAAACTCAAAGACTACGGATTCGGCGGTGCCGGAAGTATGGTGGGCCACAGCGTGGGCCCCTGGTTCCATCAACAACAGCCGTTGCTGGTGACTGATTGCCACACGCAAGTCGAGGAGGGGATGGTGGTGGCTGTCGAGCCCTATTCAGGCTACTGGCATCTCCAAGACATGGTCCTGGTAACCGGAGGGGAGCCCGAGCTTCTCACGGGCAGGTTCGACACCGAGCGGTTGTTCGTGATCGACTAGCCGGAGCAATATACGCGGTGGAGCGAAGCGGTTGGGGAAGACCTCAAGGCCGGTTCGTCCCCCTTCCTGCCTGTTTCACTGGGCAGGGGCGGACACGGCTGCGGAGTATTCCAGCAGAGAGCGTAAGGTGAAACCAGAAAGGGGATAGGAGGCCGTATGGAGATCCTGGAAGTCTTGGACCCGGTAGCACAGCAGAGGGGCGTCCTCGACGCAAAGCCGGTCAACAAAAGGCCGTCCACTTTGGAAGGAAAGAAAGTCGGGCTCCTGTGGAGCGGCACCGCCAATGGTGATGTGGCGTTGCGCTCCATTGAGGGAAATCTGAAGCAGCACACGCCCGGCGTGGAGACCAAATTTTACCTCGGTGGACTGCCTGCGCCGGCCGCGGTGCTGGAAAAGGCCGCCGACGAGTCCGATATCGTGATCGGCGCCACCGCCGATTGAGGGTCTTGCACCTCGTGGATGGTCCACGAGATGGTGGAGATCGAGAAGAAGGGCAAACCCGCCGTGCTGATAGTGTCCGGACGCTTCGAGCACGACGCCATCGCCAGCGCTCGAGCCTTCGGAATGCCGGGCATACGCTACGTGGTGGTCCCCTGGCTGTACCGGAACCTGGACCCGGAGAGGGCGATCCAGCAGACTGAGGCAGCCTTTGAGACGCTGGTCGGCGAACTGACGGCGGACACAGCAGGCCCGCCCGGGCAGGCCAAGCTGGAGCCCACCAAGGTGGAGCGGTTCGAGGGCAGCAACTATGCGGATGCCTTTCAGGTGATGAACCGCGAGTTCCTGAACCGTGACTGGGGCGACGGGTTTCCTCTCCTGCCGGCCACGCAGGATGCGGTGGAAAGGATGCTCAAGGGCACATACCTCCCTCCCGACCACGTGGTCTGCGACCTGCCACCCGGCTACGGTCTGGCTACGGTAGAGAAGATCGCCATCAACTCGGCCATGGCCGGCGCCTCGCCGGAGCACATGCCATTGATAATCGGGGCCCTCAAGGCCGTCTCCCAGATGGACCCGGACCGTGTAAAAGGGTTCCTCATGTCCACCAGCTCTCACGCCTCCATGCTGCTGGTCAACGGCCCAATCGCCAAGGAGCTGGACATCAACTCCAGGGGAGCATGCATGGGGCCGGGCCGGCAGAACCGGGCCAACCTGGTCATCGGCCGGGCCTATACCCTGTGCCTCAAGAACATCGGCTACTGGTATCCGGGGGAGATGGACATGGATACCATCGGCTCCGTCAGGAAGTTCACCGTCTGCCTGGCCGAGAACGAGGACGCCAGCCCGTGGGAGCCCTTCCACGTGGAACGGGGTTTCAAAGCTGGGGACAGCGTCGTGACCGTTCTGGCCACCAAGGGGGAGGTGGACGTGGCCGACCAGGGCAACAACACCGCCGAGGGCCTGCTGAAGACCATCGCCTACAACTCCATCTTCAGCCAGTGGGACCTGGTCCGGCCGGGCAGGACCGACAAAGGCAGCGCCATGGAAACGATAGTGCTGATCCCGCCCGACATCGCCCGGCCGGCCGGTGAGGCCGGCTTCACCAAGCAGGGGGCGAAGCAGTTCATCCACATGCACGCCCAGTTCAGCCTGGGCAAGATGGTCCACTACTACCCGCTCCAGGAAGAGACGATTCCCGCCCACTGGCGATGGTTGCTGAAGCTGAGCGAAAAGGAGCTGCACGATGTCTGGATGCCGGTGCGGGAGAGCGCCGACCGCTACCGGCTCATCTGCGTTGGAGCGGACCGGGCAAAACCGATCATCATTCCCAGCATGCCGGTGCGCCCCGAGTCGGTGAACGTAGACCAGTACCGGGCGCGCTAGCGCTGGTGCGAACGGGAAGGCAGACCCCAGGGGAGGAAGCCGGCCATCGCCAAACCACCGGCGAGCAACCTCCCTTGACGCACAATACGCTCAGCGCAGATAATAAACTCCCCAGGCCCGTTGCGGCTGTCGTATACGCCGGGCGAGCCATCGTTGGTTATCGAGGAGGCATTTATGCCGGAAAAGTTGTTGGTCTATGACCCGGTAGCGGATACCGCCGTTACGGAAGGAAAGCGGCTTCGGCCTGTTGAAACTCTGCGAGCGGGAAAGATGGGGCTGGTCTACAGCGGCCACGGCTCAACAGAGAAGTTCTGGCCGGTCTTTGAAGAGACCCTTGAGGCCATGTACGAACCGGTCGAGACCCACAAGCTGTACAAGCACAGCACCTGGAACCCGGCGCCGATGGAGGACATGGAGGAGTTGGCGGCCAAGGTCGACTACGCCATCATCGGGGTGGGCGCTTGAGGGTCTTGCACCCAGGGAACCGTGCGTGACACGGTGAACATGCGGAAGCTGGGCATCCCGGCGGTCGGGATGGTACACGACAAGTTCGAGG
>CAJWBT010000021.1 GCA_913020235.1 uncultured Chloroflexota bacterium | reverse complement strand
AAGCCCACCTCCCGGCAACGCTCCACCATGCCGGGGAAGGTGTTTTCCACGAACTCGGCCCCCAGGTGAGAGACGTCGAGGAACACCGCGCCATCGGGGGTGGCCCGCCCGGCCTGGATCTCCATGTACGCGGCGCGGGACACCATGTCTCGAGTGGAACGCTCCATCCTCTGGGGGTCGTGCCGCTCCATGAACCGCTCCCCCAGCGCGTTGTACAAGTACCCTCCGGCGCCGCGCAGACCCTCTTCCAGCACCGCCCCGGTCAGGATGGACTTGCCCGCCACCAGCCCGGTGGGGTGGAACTGGTACATCTCCATGTCCCGCATAACGCAGCCGGCCCGATAGCACAGAGCCATGCCGTCGCCAGACTTTTCAAGGGAGGGAGCAGCTATGTTGTACATGCGGGCGCCGCCCCCGGTGGCCACCAGGGTGGCCTTGGCGCTGACGGCGGTGAAGCCGCCGGTGCGCACGTCCAGCAGTAGCGCCCCACCATTCCGCCCTTCCCCATCGGCCAGCAGGGAGATCCCCCGTTGCTCGTCCAACAGGAAGAGGCCGGAGGCCAAGACGTTTTCCTTGAGCCGGGACATGATCTCGATGCCCGTCAGGTCGGCCCGGTGCACGGTTCTGTCGAAGGTCTGCCCCGCGAATGCCTTTTGATAGATGCGCCCGTCACGGTCGCGGTCGAAGAAACAGCCCAGCCTCTCCAGCTCTCCGATAATGACGGGGGCCTGGTTGACCAACACCCAGGCCAGCTCCTGGTCATTGATGAAGGCCCCGCCCCGGACCGTATCTTCAAAGTGGAGGTCGAAGGAGTCACGGGGGTCCATGACCGCGTTATAGCCCCCCTGTACCATGCGGGTGCACCCGCTCTGGCCGACCAAACCCTTGGCGGCCACGGCTATCCGTAGCTCGGGACCTTTGCGGCGGGCGTGCAGCGCCGCCATCAGTCCCGCTCCGCCGCCGCCCAGGATAAGGATGTCCACGGCCAGGCTCTCGTACATGGCCCCCCGCTCGTCTGCTTCCCTGGCCGGAAATATAGGGCACTTTTTGCCGCAACGCAAGCGCACCGGCCTCGGTTCGTTCCCTCACCCTCGGTCCCTCTCCCACTGGGAGAAGGATGCCCCGGCGCAGCCTGGGCTGGGTGAGGGCCTGGCCGGCAACAAAAGCACCCTGCCTCCCACCCCCACCAACATTCCCGCCAGCCTCAACTTGTGGTAGTGTGAGGGGCATGACTGCCTCCGCAGCCGGCATCTCCCAGGAACTGGTCTATCAGGTCGCCTACGAGGCCAACAAGCGGGCCGCCATCGTGGTGCCGCAGGACGGCCTGGTAGCTTTCGGAAAGGCCTGGCGGCGGGAGAGCAAGCCCCTGGCCCGGGTCATATTGGGCCGCATACTCGAAAATGCCAAGGTGGCGGTTGCCGATTCCCGGCCCATGTGCGGTGACACCGGCCTGCCCCGCTACTACGTGAAGGTGGGCAACGAGGCTGCCATAGAGGGAGGCTTCGTCGCCCTCGAGCGGTCTTTGCGGCGGGCGGTCGCCGACGTAACCCAGGACATCCAGCTCCGGGCCAACCGGGTACATCCTTTGACCCGGCGCAACCCCGGCAACAACGTGGGGGTCTACGCCCCCAACGTGGACTACTCCTTCGAGCCCGAGGCCGCCTGGATAGACCTGATCGCCGTCCACAAGGGCGGCCTGTTCGGCACCGACTACCGGATGCTGTTCCCCGCCGACGGAGAGGACGGAATCAAACGGTTCCTGCTGGACAACATGGCCGAGTTCGCCCGGCGGGGCCTATCCTGTCCCCCGGTGGTGGTCGGCGTGGGATTGGGCGGCACCAAGGACCAGGCCGTCCGCCTCTCCAAGGAAGCCGCCTGTCTGCGGCTCATCGGGGAGCGGCACCCCGACCCGGCCGTGGCCGCCCTCGAAGAGGAGCTGCTGGAGCTGGCCGACCGCACCGGCTTCGGGGTCATGGGTGTGGGCGGGGACACCACCGCCCTGGACGTACACATAGAGATTGCCTACACCCATACGGGGGGCGTCCCGGTGGCCATCTCCCAGTTCTGCACCGCTTACCGGCGGGCCGTCGGCCGCATCTACCCGGACGGGAAGGTGGAGTTCCGGGAAGACCCGCGATGGTTCACCGAGTACTACCGCCGGGAGGGGATCGGCTAGATGCAGCAGGCGGAGAGCCGCGAGTGGCGTCTCAAGACCCCGCTTACCCAGGAGGACATCTCCAAGTTGTCCGCCGGGGACCTGGTCTATCTGACGGGCCCGGTGTTCACCGCCCGCGACGGGGTGTACAAGCATATGCTCGTCGAAGGCCACGAGCCGCCCCTGGACCTGGGCGCCCTGACGAACGTCAGCTTCCAGTCCTCTCCCGCCGGCGTGGAGGTCTCCCCCGGCGAGTTCAAGGTGTCTTCGCTCCAGGCAACCGCCAGCTTCCGCTATGCCCGATACATGCCGGACTTGCTGGGACGCTACGGGGTCAAAGCCGTCGTGGGCAAGGCGGGCATGTCGGAGAAAGTCTACCAGGATGTGTTCAGGAAACACGGAGCCATCTGCCTGTCCACGATGGGCTATGGCCTGGGGGCCATCTACGGCCGGGCTATCGAACGGGTGCTGGGGGTATATTGGGTGGAGGAGCTGGGCATCTCGGAAGCCCTATGGATCCTGGACCTCAACGAGCTGGGCCCCCTCCTTGTGGAGGGCGACGCCCGGGGGAACAGCTTCTTCTCCAGGGTGAACGAGGAGATCAACCAGAAACTGGGTACCCTCTACGAGGGATTGAAGCCCCCCGTCTTCCGCCGCATCGGCGAAGAGCAGAATCCTGAAGTGGAACTCTTTTAGGGGACTGTATTGGCCGCACCGGTCCGTACTTTTCTACTCCACAACGGTCCCTCTCGCGACCGCTACTCCGGCACCCACGCCGGCCGGTGGGCCTGGCTGCTGCAGCGGGTGACGGGAGTGGCCCTGGTGGGCTATCTGTTCCTGCACGTAGCCGTCATTTCCACCGGCCGGGCGGGAGCAGGCACTTTCGACGACGTGCTGAAAGTGCTTCAGACCCCGATCTTCGTGGCCCTGGACCTGCTGCTGCTGGCGGCGGTCCTGTATCACGGCTTGAACGGGCTGCGGGTGGTCCTCCTGGACCTGGGCATCGGAATCCAGCGTCAGGCGGCGCTCTTCTGGGCCTGCCTGGCTTTGACCCTGGTGACGACCGGAGCAGCCGCCTACTTCAGCTTCCCCTTGATCGTCTGAAACTGACCCGCAGGAGCAGCCCCGCCAGAAGCTATGGCCAGCCCAACAACCGGCATACGAGAGCGAGACCCGGCAGGCGTCTGGCCCTGGCTCATCCAGCGCGTCAGCGGGCTGTTGCTAATCGTCTTCCTTGCGATCCACATCTGGGTGGTCCATTTTTCCGGCCTCGGCGACGTGATCGACGGCAGGCAGGAAGAGCTGGTCCTCTTCGACATCGTGAAGCGCCGGCTGGCCCAGGGGCTGTTCGTTTTCGTGGACTTCTCGCTGCTGGCCCTGGTCCTCTACCACGGCCTCAACGGGGTCCGCAACATCCTGCTGGAGTGGCGGCCCGCCGCGCAACGGCGGCGGCCCATCACCGTGGGCCTGTGGCTGCTCGGTACTGCGACGTTTGCCTATGGCAGCTGGGCGTTGGTGGTATTCTTGATCTAACCCGTGTCGCCACACCTATCCAAAGGCTGATACACAATGATGTGGTCTACCGGGCAACCGTCAGAGGGATCCCAGAGAAACGGGGAAGAAGAGAAGCCTGTGCTGCTCCGCCGACAAGGCTCACCACGAACGATTTCTGGTGGTGTAGGGGCGATTGGCCAATCGCCCCTACGGGACAGACCTGTCGAACCGCAGCGGCTGGTTGTTGGGTAGGCTCATATGAAACTCGCATATCGTGATGGCGACGCTATGGAACGGATAACTCTGGCGGTAAAACGGACGGGAGCCGGCGCCGAAGCCGGCACATGCTGGCAGAGCTTCTCCGTGCCCGTTGTCGCCGACAGCATGAGCGTGCTGGACGCCCTCATCTGGGTACAGCGCAACGCCGATCCTTCTCTGGCCTTCCGTTGCGCCTGCCGGGTGGGGATGTGCGGCTCCTGTGGCACGGTCATAAACGGGAGGGAGGGCCTGGCCTGCCGCACTCTGGTGCGCCACCTGCTGGACAGCCGGGGCCGCACGGTGCGCGTCGAGCCGATGCGGCATCTGCCGGTGGTGCGGGACCTGGTGGTCGACCCCGCCGTTTTCTACCAACGCCTGGTCGAAGTCGTGCCCTACCTTTCCCCAGAAGGAAACGACCAAGGGCCCGTGGCAATCTCCCCGGACTCCAAAGAGCGAAAAACCATCGATCCCCAGCGGGAATGCGTCTACTGCGCCCTCTGCTACTCGGCCTGCACCGTGGCCGGCCTGAGCGCCGATTTCCTGGGCCCGGCTGCGCTTAACCGGGTCTTCGCCCTGGTCTCCGACAGCCGGGACTCGGCGGCCCGGGAGCGGCTGCGGGTGGTAGCAAGCGAGGAGGGTTTGTGGCGGTGCCACACGATCTTCGAATGCTCGGCCGCTTGCCCCAAGGGCATCCCCATCACGCGGGCCATCCAGGGCTTGAAGCGTAAAGTGGTGGTAGGCAAGCTAAAGCGGATGATTGGGTTAGGGTAGCGGCGAGGTCCTTGGAGGACCTCTTTCTTGCAAGAAAGAGGTCCTCCAAACCTCCCCAGAAAGAACCGTATTAGCCGGGTTTTCTTGAAGGGGTCTGGGGGAACTTCTTTTGCAAAAGAAGTTCCCCCAGAGTGTTGAAACACCTACTTGGCAGTCCCTCCGTCGCCAACCAGGGCGTCCAATGCCTTCCGAACCACCCGGCGCCGCAGCTCACGCTCCTCTCGAAGCGGAAGCCCGGTGTCGCCCAATGGACAGATAATGCCTTGCCCCCGCACGATGCGGTTGGAGCCCACAGCCTCGGCCACCAGGATCATGGGCGTGACCTGGGCCACCGGAATGCCCGCCTTCTCGATCTCCGTTCCGATCGCAGCGCCGCTGCGAGTGCTGGTCCCTCAAGTTGAGACCAGGATCACCCCGTCAACGTTGGCGATCTTGAGCCATTTCACCATCTCCCGGCCCATCCTCCGGCTGTTCTCCAGAGGGTTGAGGTTTCCGGTGGTGGACAGAAACTCACCGTGCAGCTTGCCGACCAATCCGTCCCGCTCCATCTCCCGCAGGACGTCCACCGGCACTAAACGGTCGGGGTCCTCCTGAACGTAGCGTATGTCGTAGCCGCCATGGACCACCTCATAGTCCTCGCCTCGCAGATCGTCCCGGTTGGCGATGCTATAGGCTCCCCAGACCTTGGCAAATCCCCTGGGGAAATGGTCCGGGTTCCCTTTGGGGACCAGGCCTCCATCGGTCACCACGGCGATGGTGGCTTTGGATAGGTCGGCCACCGGTGGGGGGACCGGCACGGGCTCGGAGGGTTGAGGTGGGACCTCGGACTCGAAGGGTTGGCCTCTCAGCTTGGCCAACAGCATTTCCGCGAGGCGCTGGGCCGCCGTCTGGTCGACGAACTCGGACCGCAGCCTCCCCTGGGGAATGTATCCCTCCTCGGCAGGCCTGCCCACCGGCTGCCCGTTTGCCAGCTTGACGCCCACCCGCACCATCTTCGCCAGGACCTCTTTCATCCGGGCCAAGTCCCGGCCGGAGTCAATTATGTATATCTCGCCACGGTAAATGTCCACGCCGGGGTTCTCCTCGGCCATAGCGGTGACGGCCGGCACCCCCAGTTGGGCCTGGACGGCGTCGCACACCGCGCCGGCGGCCGTCCCGTAGCGCCCCGCCTGAAAGCACGGGCCCGCCACCAGCAGGTCTGCCCCGGCGTCGCGGACCGTTTCCACGGCCAGGGCGGCAATCTCTTCCGGGTGCTCGGCCGCATAGTTGTCGCCACACAGGAGAGTGGATACGACGCGAGAACCCTCGGGCAGGACCTGCTCCAGCGCCCGGCCGGGACCCAGGGCCCCGGGCCGCACCTGTGGAGGGATTCCTGCCTCCTCCTCACTTCCGATGCCGCCGAAAAACTGATTCAGATAGTGGACCACACGCATCTTCATACTCCGGGGCGCCGTTGACAACCGGCTTGGGGCACCCTTCCCCAGGGGAAGAGGATGGGGCTCGTGCTGCGCCGCCTTCGGCGGCGCAGCACGAGCTGTCTTTCCTCCCTCTTTCGCAGGAGTCCTGGCGAAAGGTGCCAGGCGATTTTCATACTTCGCATTGACCCGATTGCATTGGGCCATTCTCCTAAGATGGCGGTCAGGCGCGCCTCTCCGCAACTAGCGTTGGGTATAGCCCGGATACTCAGTAGACGATGGACCGGAGGCGGGACGCCCCCTGGTTGTTGGTCACCCCACACAGGGCACCGGCCATCAGGTCATGGGGTGGGGCCAGGGCCTCCGCCACATCTGGATTCCCCGCGATGACGCGCTCCGCGGCCGGCACTCTCCAGGATAGGTCAACCCCCTCGCTCAAGCTGACCACCGCGTCCACTCCCGGCGCGCTCATCAGAAGGGCCGACTCGGCCCGCCGGTCCGGCGCCGTGTCGGTGGCCTGGATCACCGTCTTGACTCCCGCCGCCTCGCACAAGCGGGCCGTCTCGAACATGTCCGAGTGAGGCGCGCCGCCCACGTATTTCGTCAGGATCACCCCGTCGGCCCCCAAGGTCGACTTGGCAAGCTGGGCGGCCAGCATGGAGTTGCGCCTCATCTCCTCCTCCAGGTTGGACGAAACGGTGGCGATAGTCCCGGCGAAGATGATCTCTTCGGCCCGGTGCCGCCGGTAGAGATCGGTGATGATGGGGTGGTTCTGGTAGAAGAAAGTCTCGAGGCCGCGGGCTCCCCACGAGTAGGAGACGACAACGGCTCCGTCCAACCACTCGTTGGGATGGAGCGGCACCGGCATCATGCCGCGGGTGTTACTGCCGTAGAGGATGTGCTCGTCCACCTCCGCCCCGTGCTGATGACCGTGAATCTGGCCAATGTAGGCAAGGCGCGGGAGACCCTGGCGCCCATCGACCGACGGGCCGTCCAGATCGTATACCTCTTCGGCCGCCGGAGGCCGTCCCAGGCCGGCTCGCGCCAGGTAGGTGGCCGCCTTTACGGATGCCACCCGCAACGTGTTGAGAACCGCGTGCCGTTCGATCTCCGGAAAGGCATGGGGGACCAGGACGAGATGTTGGAGACGGCTGTAGGGCGAGGCGGGCGCGGCCGGTCCGCCCATCTCCAGGACCTTTACCATGCCGCCCCTTCTCGCGGCGTATCCCCTTTCACCCCCGGGCTGTCCGCCGTCCACGACCGTCACCGCGGCTCCCCGGAGCACGTGGGTTGTCCCCTGGCCCGCGACGGAGATAGGACCAAGAATACCGGGGAAATCGATCCCGTGGCCGGGCTCTTTGGCCCTGGGCTCCACGATGTCGAAGACATATCCCACCCGGCACGGCTCCCCGGACCGGACCAACTCCAGGTCTATGCTCTCGAGGCGGTGGTCCTCCAGGAGATAGCGCCGCAGCTCCTCCACGTGGACCTGGAGGCTTGACCCGCTCAACCGGGTGGTGTCCCCGGAGCAGATATCGGAAACGGGATGAATGGCCTGGGTCAAACGCAAGATACACCCCCGCGCGCCGGGAGCGGCCCGGCGGCACGATTGAGCGACTATAGCGAAGCGCATTGCCGGTGTCAAGATGTTTGGCGGCCACTCCGGCGGCTGTGGCGGTGGGCCCTTAATAAGATTTCTGCAGAGCGGCACGGTTGGCGTTTCAGCCGCTGCCGGTTAAACTATAGGTAGAATGACACGGGCTAAGGCTGCCACCCGGCGGGTAGCCGGTGGGCGCTGTTTCCTTCGCCCGCCGTCTGAGCGTCCGGAGAACACCTGAGATACAATAATCCCTTCACGGTTTTTTCGGGAGGGTGCCATGACCGACGAAATGCTGATCCTCGAAGAGAAACCTCCCGCCCGGTGCCTGATTGCCGGGTGGCGGCGCCAGTGGTCCGACGGAGGAGGAATCTCGGGAGGCCTGGTTAGATATCTCATCGCCAAACTGGGGGCGCGAAAAATCGGTGAGCTGGGACCAGGGGTGTCCAACATCTGTTACCCGTTCCAGGTTGCGGGCACCCACGACACCTTCCGTCCCAGGGCAGCCTTCCAGGAAGGGCTCCCCGCCAAGGCAATGCACCGTGAAAACTATTTCTACGATGCGGGCAACGGCCTGATTCTGTTCCGTGGAGAAGAACCCTGGCTCCGCATCGACGCCTTCGGCGAGGCATTCTTTCAGGCCATAAGAGAGCTTGGGATCAAGCAAACCGTGGCCGTGGAGGGGGTGAACGGACCGGTCCCTCCCGATATGGAACGACGGATCACCTGCGTCTACAGCAAACCGGACATGAAGGAGGAGCTGGAGCGGTACGGCGTGCAATTCTCCAGCTACGGCAGTGAAGGCAGACGGGGGCCGACCATCGCGATGGCGCTGGTCACCATGGCCCACTATGATTACCCGGATATCGAGATATTCCGGCTCGGGGCCATGGCGCCCATGTTCCCCTTCGTCACCACCAGCAACCAACAGATTGGGATATCCGAGGACCATCGCTCCTTCTACGACATAATGAGAAGACTGAACGACATGTTCAAGTTGGAAGTCGACCTGTCAGAGCTGCGGGAGCAGGGCCAAGCCGAGGCACGGCTACTGCAGGAGCGGCTGGACCAGATCAGCGCGTCCAACCCCGACGCCAGGCAGCTCATCGAGAGCGCCAGGGCCGACTACAGCTTTACCCCGTACGTAGTTCCCGTCGATCTGGACCCGGCATTGGACAAGACGCTGGATGACATCCTGCGGAACATGCCGGAGGCCTGACGACCGGCAGCGCTCCCAGGTTTCCCGGTGTCCGGCGCTAGTCTCGCCGCTTCATGAATAACGGTAGACGCATCGTTGTACGGCTCTTGTTGGGCTGCGCCCTCGGTTTGGCCGCCATGCTTCCTGTTTCCGCGGCGGCCGCCCTTCAGGCCGACGCGGGCAACATCGAGGTGGTGGAGCTGGGCGCGGAGAGCCGGTATCCGAACGCCATCAGGTTCTTCGTGACCGCCCGAAGCCCCCAGGTAATCGATGAGATCAGATTATTTGTCAAGAGCACCGGCCGATTCGCCACCGCTGCGTACTGGAGCCTGGAGTTCGAGCCTGATGAGGCGGTAACCGCTGAGACCGTGTTGCCCACCGGCTTCGGCCGCAACTACCTGCCTCCCGGCACCGCTATCAGGTACTCCTTTGAGATCTGGGACGAGGCAGGAGCGGTTCACCGCACCCCGGACCAGGCGTTCATCTACGCCGACGCCCGGTTTGAATGGCGAGCAATAGACTCCGGCCTGATAACCGTCTACTACCACGGCGAGGAAGGCCAGGAACAGGCGGCAATGGTGTTGGATGCCGCCCACGAGGGGCTCCGAGAAATTGCCCCGGTGTTGGGCATCGAGCCGGCCGAACCGATCCGCATCGTCGCCTACAACAGCTACTTCGAAATGGCGGCGGCCCTGCCATTCAACTCTCAGATTCAGCAGGGCCGGGTGCATACCGAGGGCATGGCCTTCGGCGACGAACGCGTTGTCATGGTCCAGTCTCTTGACCCGGCGATAAGGGGTATCGTTTCCCACGAAGTCACCCACCTGGCGACGGCAGAGGCCGCCGGACGCGCCTACCCGCGCATCCCAGCCTGGTTGAAAGAGGGCCTGGCGGAGTACGGGAACCTCGCTCCAACGAGCGAGTACGATGATGCCCTGGCCCGCGGAATCCTTAACGGGCGCATCAGACCCCTGAGTGACCTCAACGTCATCGGAGGCGCTCCCGACGACATCATCATCGGCTACGGCCAGAGCCAGTCGGTGGTGAGGCACATGGTCGCCGAGTTCGGAGAGGCCAAGATCGCGGAGCTGATGCTGGCGATCCTGGGCACCTTTGACATCGACCAAGCGTTGCAGCGGGTCTACGGGCTGGACCTTTACGGCTTGGACTCCTGGTGGCGAACGGCAAAGGGCATGGAGCCCTTGCCACCACCCGTTGAGCCGGAATTCACCTTCCCGGAGCGCCAACCCGCGACGCCGCTTCCTTCTCCAACACCGGCTCCAACACCGGCTCCAACACCGGCTCCAACACCGACGCAGCCACCTCCCACCGTGATACCGACACCCACCCTGGTGACGCCCACCGCCACGGCGCCAGCCCCCACCGGCACTCCGAAGCCGACTCCCACCGCCGTGCCGCCCAGCCCCACCCCCGAACCCACGCGGGCGGCGCCGGAGGGTGCCGGGCAAACCGGCGGATCTTCGCCCGGGTGCAACGCTCCGACCTCCAACGGCGATATTGCCGGTGACCTGGCGTTGCTGACCATCCTGACTGCTCCCGTCGGCATGCTGGCTTTTCGCGGGTTTCGTTCCCCTTCCCGGCGGAAGCGGTCGGCCGGCCGGCGGATGGAACTGGTGATCCCCACTCCGGAGCGCCGAGACCTTGGCAGAGGACTCGCTGATGCTACAATTGCAAGCGTGTCAGGTGAAAGCTGGACGGGAGTTGACCCGGAAGGTAGCCGCGGAAATGAAGCGCAGATGAACTGCCAACCCCAGCCCGGCAGTGGGTCTCGGTCATGCGGGTAATAGTGGTCTGGTTCCAGGGCCTGAGCATTCGCTACCAGGTTGCTCTGGGGGGGGCGTTGGGTGTGGCCCTCGTGACCCTTGCCTTTGGCCTGTTGATGACCTTCACCTTGCAGCGAGCCATAAGCTCGAACAAGGAGGCGCGTCTCAACCAGGCCCGGACCGTGGCTTCCGGTTTGGACGCCCAGGTTCGCCTCTCGGGCGACACTGAGGAATACATTGCCGAAACGCTTTCCCAGATCACTGGATCGGTGAGCCTTGTAGCCACGATAATCGATGAGAGTGGCAACATCCTGAACGCATCCGGAGGCGGAGAAGCGGCTGGAACCGATCCTCATTTCCCAACCCTGGCTGACCTGGTCCAGGACCGGCGGGAGGGAGTCCGGATTCACCGGTTTCCGGGCGGCAGTCACCTGGTTGCCTACTCGCCCTTGGAGTTGGCCTCTGGTGGTGTCGTGGTAGCGGAAGAACTGGAAGATAGCGCCCTGTCATTCCGTTCTCAACTGCTGCGGATTATCCCTTTCTTCGGTATCGGCGTGCTGGTGGTGGCCTCGTTGAGCGCCTGGGTGCATGCCCACTACACCGTTCGGCCTCTGGTGCAACTTGAGAAGGCCGCGGCCCGCATCGCCGGTGGCCAGCTCGACGAGTCCGTGACCACCACACGGCGGGACGAGATAGGGCGGCTTGCCAAGAGCTTCGATACCATGCGTCATGAGATCAAGGCGGCGATCGAGGCCCGGCTCTCGTGGGAGCACCAGTTGGAGCATCGGGTGCAAGAGCGGACTGAAGAGGTCCATCGCCTGGTGGCACGAGTTATTAACGCCCAAGAAGAAGAGCGCCGGCGCCTGGCTCAAGAGCTTCATGATGACACGGCTCAGGCTTTGGCCGCCCTGTTGATGCGAATGGAGGCCCTGCGGGACTCAGTGTCTCCCGACGAGGAGCTGGTCCGGAGACACATTGAGCCCACGGTTGCTCAGGGGACACGGGCCCTGGAGGACCTCCGCCGGGTAATCATGGGGTTGAGGCCGGCGGCGTTAGACGACCTGGGCCTGGTGGCGGCCTTGCGCTCCTACGCGGGAGCGGTGCTTGTCACCACAGGTGTGGGTCTAGACTTCACCGTCCAGGGAGAGGAGCGGCGGCTACCCAGAGCTGAGGAGGTCGCTCTATTCCGCATCCTGCAAGAAGCAATGAACAATATCGCCCGGCACGCCGCCGCCGAGAATGCCACGGTCCGGCTGGAATTCCAGGATGGCCGGCTGTTGGCCAAGGTGGAAGATGATGGACGGGGCTTCGACCTCGATCAAGTCCAGGCCGGGTGCTGGGGTCTGGTGGGCATGCGAGAACGGTCCGACATAGTTGACGCGAGGCTCGAGGTGGCCTCGGCTCCGGGCAAGGGGACGGTGGTTAAGGTAGAGCTTCGTTTCGAGGAGGAAGTAGATGCCAAAAATAAGGGTGTTGTTGGCTGATGACCACGCCCTGTTCCGTGAGGGTGTCCGCCTGGTCCTGGAGGCGCAGGGTGACTTTGAGGTAGTTGGGGAAGCCGGCAACGCGGCGGGGGCAATACAAGAGGCCGAGAAGAGCCGCCCGGACATCGTCGTGATGGACCTCAGCATGGAAGGCAGCGGCCTTGAAGCCACCCGGCAGGTGCGCCAGGCCCTTCCCGAAACGAAGGTCGTCGTCCTCACCATGCACGCGGATGATGAGTATCTTTTCAAGGCACTGGAAGCGGGCGCCGCGGGCTACGTCGTGAAGGGCGCCACCTCAGCGGACCTGGTGGCGGCCTTGCGTGCCGCCGCGCGGGGAGAAGTGTTCATCTACCCTTCGGTGGCCAAGTTCTTGGTTGCCGACTATCTGACGCGGGTGAGAAGCGGGGAGGAGGAGAACACCTACTCCAAACTCAGCAACCGGGAAAAGGAGATTCTGGGCCTGATCGCCCAAGGGTTTGCCAACCCGGAGATTGCCGAGCGCCTGTACATCAGCGTGCACACGGTCCAGACCCACCGCGGCCACATCATGGAGAAGCTAGGCCTGCACAACCGGGGCGAGCTGCTGAAGTACGCCGTCCGCCTCGGTTTCCTCCGGACCACCAACCCCCCGCATCCCTGATGCCGGGGGATGCCCATCGCCTGAAAAAGGCGATGGCGAAGCTCCCCCAACACCACGGCTATCCCCCAATCGACGGGATGAAAAGTCCCGTCTTTTTCTTTGTCTCCGCCGTCTCCCTGGGATGTTCGGAAACCGTCATTTGCACTACGCTATTAGTAAGTGATAGAGGTTATCGAAGCCGAAAGAAGTACGGAAGAGTGAGAGACCAGGGAGGTCGGCCATGGCAACCACAGTGCTAAAGCGCGAGCCTGCAAATGAGGAGTTGCTCTTGGGGGGCGCCCCCGCCACGAACGAAGACGGCGGCGAAGCGTGGATCCTGGCAGGGCTGGCCGCAGGGCTTCTTATCGTCCTGGTGCCCTTCGTCCTAACGTTCGGCACCCGTTTTTCACGCTCAATCTGGCAGGCCTGGGGGTAGGGGCAGCACCGGCGATTGTGGCCGGTGGCTTCACCGGATGGTTGAGGCAGCAGTCTCACTCATGGCAGGAATAGAAGGCGGAGCCACCGGCCACTCGATACCGACGAGAGATCTAAAGCTAGGCTAGACCTAGCAGAAGGAGGCAAGACATGAAGGCACTGAGGACTCACCTGTGGATCGTAGCTGGAGCCGTTGGCCTGGCGTTCGTGGCCCTGGGCATCCTATTCGTGGTAATGGGGCTCGACGCCAAGGCAACCATTAGGGCTGCACTGGCAGACGAGAACGTAACCACCAGCAGCGACGCCGTGGAGTTCGGCGTTCCCGCGGGGATACTGGTCCGGGACGCAAAGACGGCGGAGGCGCAGGCCGACGTGATAAAGATGCACAGCATCGAAAATTACGGCCTCTACACCGAGATGGAGAGGGATGACCCCAACAGGGCCACCTACATCAAAGGGCTCACTCTGCGAAATTCCCTGAACCTTTCTGTTCTTGGGTTCGGTGTCGCTGATCTTGCGATCGGCACCGGTGCTGTCATACTCTTGATGGGCGTGGCCACTCTGGCGGTGGGAGTGCCGGCGCTGTACGGCGCGACCGCGGCGGAGGAGAGTCTGGTCGCCTTGAAGCGAAGGCCTACCGAGGTCCCAGCAGCGGGCGATTAGGACAGGGTGTGGCGAATCTGATGTGACTCCGTCGAGACCATCGGGGAAGGGCCCGCAAACGCTCCTGCCCCCGGCTGGGGATTGCCCAGCCGGGGGCAGGAGCTACTTTGCCGGCTGCCGGGCGGCAGCCACATGGTCGCCCGCTCACCCCTGGAGTCTACTGCTGGGGGGTGGTGGCAACAGAAGAACCGGGAGACAGCGGCCTACCGCTCACCTCTCGGTTTTGCCCGCGGTGCACGTGCCCGACGATGCCTGACATCCTCCACTCGACTCCACGGTTGACGGCGTTCGAGAGTGCGACTATCATTTCTCTCGTCGAGCGCGGCACCTTTCTTGGGACGAGGCAGTCCGGTGCGGAGAATCGGCGTTAGAAAGGGCCGTCGCCTAAGAACCGGATCCGATCGGAGCCGGCCAGCCCTCCGACACCGTCCGGAAAATCATCTGCGAGGTTAGGTTCCCGTGACATACAAGTATGTACTATACGAGAAGCGCGGCAGAACGGCTTTCGTAACCATCAACCGTCCCGAGGTAATGAACGCGGTAAGCTTCGAGGCCAACTCAGAGCTGTTCGATGTCTGGACCGACT
>CAJWBT010000020.1 GCA_913020235.1 uncultured Chloroflexota bacterium | reverse complement strand
GGCACTCTCCCTCCAGGAACTCCCTGGCGCTGGCCTTGAGCATTAGCTGTGCTTCAGTAAAACCAAAATCCATACTGTTCCTCCTGCCGGCGGCTTCAGAGTTCGCAGGGCAAGTTGTCAACCGGGCGCGGAGGCTCCTAGCCCCTGGGCAAGCCCAGGCCGCGGGTGGCGACCACGTTGCGGTTGATCTCTGAAGTGCCGCTGCCGATGGTGCGGGCGAAGTTCTCCAGGTAGCCGTTCTCGACCTTGCCGTAGAGGGGCGCCCACCTGGAACCCGGCTCCAACAGGCCGTAGGCCCCCATCATCTGCATTCCAACCCGGTAGGCGCGCTGGATGGTGTCCGGGCCGAATATCTTGACGATGGACGCCTCTCGGGTGCAGGGCTGGTCGTTGGCCTGGAGCCAGGCCACCTTGTAGCTCATCAATCGCAGGCACTCAACGGCGGTCATAACCTCCGCGAGTTGGTTGCGGATGCCGGGCCGGTCTATCACCTTCTGACCTTCGTAGGAGGTTTCCCGGGCGAACTGGACCAGCAGGTCCGCGATCCGCCGGGTGTTGGCGAGCCGGTCCAGGCTGGCCCGTTGGGCATCCAGCGATGCCATGACCACGTAGAAGCCCCGCTCATTCTCCCCCACGACGTTGGTTTGGGGCACCCGCACCTCGTCCAGGGTAACCAGGCCCCGCGCCTTGCCCCACATCATGGGGACTTTTTCCCAGGTGATGCCCGGGGACCGCATGTTTATCAGCATGAAGGAGATGCCCCGGTGCTTGGGCTGGTCCATGTCCGTGCGAACCAGACCGAACATCCAGTCGCCGTCGGCGTGGGCGGCATTCCATATCTTGGAACCGCTGATGATGTAGTCGTCCCCGTCCTTCACGGCGTGAGTCTGGATGTTGGCCAGGTCGGAGCCGCCGCTCGGCTCCGAGTACCCCTCTACCCACTTCCACCGGGCTTGGGCCAGGCCCGGCAGGAAGTACTGCTTCAGCTCCTCGCTGCCGTGAGCCAGCAGCATGGCGGAAAGCTGGTTCACCGGCTGCCCGCCCGTGGGGGCGCCCCAGTAGCTCAGCTCCTCGGTCAAGATCATGTTCTTGAGGGGGTCATCCTGGCCGCCCCATTTCTTGGGCCAGTGCATCACCAGCCACCCCTTGCCCGCCAGCTTCCTGCGAAATTCCTGGGCGAAACCGACCCACTCCGGCTCCTCGAAGTCGATGAGGCGCTCCTTTTCCTCCCAGTCCGGGGGCAGCTCCCCCTTCAGCCAATCCCGTACCTCTTGCCGGAAAGCTTCGTCCTCGGGCGCTAGGCGTAAGTCCATGTTCGGCCTCCTCGCCGCGTCCCCGACCGTTCGAGGACGCCTTCTTTACCTACCGGCTATCTGCTTCGTCTACGTCTCGCCCGAGCGCGGGCTCTTTGGGAAGGTCCAAGGGAACCGCTCCCGAAGAATCCCGCCCTAGAGGGCAGCAGGCTGTTTGCACAGCCGCCTGGACTCCTGTTCTCAGCGTTTGGGCGAGCCCGGCCACCTGGCAGTTATCACGCTCCGCCGTATCTGGCGGGTGCGAGCACCCAAGGTCCCGGAGGCGCTGAGCGACCTGGTCTGGAGTCGATCCTGGAGGTCCACGTGCTGGGCGCCCGCGCCAGGCTTGGCGGGCCCCAGGGGCGAGCACTGTTCTCCCCCTGAAGATGTCGGCAATGCAGGATCGTGTGTGCTCCCCGGCGAGCCGAAACTACCCGCAAACTTCGGGAAACCCACGGTCCCGCCCCCGAAGGGGGCCGCTGCTTCCGACCCTGGGCCAGCATAGCTCCGGGGGACTGGGGCTGTCAACGCAGCCACGGGCGACGGGGTAGCTCCCAGCCGAGCCCCAAGGACCCCAAGGAGACGATGGCCCGACCTCCGGCGGTCAGACCTGCCCCGGCCGGCACGTCAAGCTCTCGGGCAGCGACACTGGCGTCGGCGCAGTGGGACGATTACCCGTCGTCCCGTTAGAGGATTTCCCTGGTCACAGACCGGGTAAACCGGCCGTTGGTGGGCACCCAGGACGAATGCTTGCCGGGGCCTCCCAAAACGATGACCAGCAGGTCCTCAGGAGCGCGGACCATGGGCACCGGCCCTTCGGGGATGGCCCCGAAGCGCTCCATCAACGTGTCGTGGGTGTAGCGTTCCAGGGGAATCAGGGCGTGGCGGTGCAGCCACTCCTTGATCTCCTGCTTGCCGAAACCGTCCTTCGCGATGGTCGCGGCGTGCTCGGGCCCCAAGGCCAAGAGGGTCTCCCCACCCGTGTTCGAGTTGTTGGCGCCGGTTACCGCCATCGCGCCCGCCATGATCGTGAGTATCTCTTCGGCGGAGCGCCCGGTGTGATCGTTGATGTTGTGGGGCGACTCGCTGGATATCACCGTTACCGTGCTCTGGTCTGGCCGGAAACCCCGCTCCACGTGGAGCGGCTGCCAAGGGTTTTCCTCCTCGTTCTCGGCCACGCAGTAACCATACTTGGACGGGGATCCCTGGGTAGACATGTCCCCTACCCCCGGGTAGCCTCCTCCAACGTTGAGCAACACCAGGCGCATGGCGCGGCCGATGGTTGCGTTGGCCCGCCAGCAAGGGCCGTAGGCACCCGAGGAGCTGTTCATGCCCAGAGCCTTTCTGATGGGACCGTTGACGATGACAAGGGGGGCGGCCGGGTGGGTGGTGGTCTGGACCAGGTAAAGGTTGAACGCGGGTTCGCCGATGGCAGCCACAGCGGCCACAATGACCGGCAGGTACTCCGGAAGGCATCCCGCCATGACCGCGTTGATCGCCAGCTTCTCAATGGTGGCCGCACCATAGGTTGGGGGTATCTCGGCCACTACGTGCTCGGGGGGAAGGCTGGTTGTCGCCAGCATCGCCTCGACCCGTTCCGGGGTGGGCGGCACGACCGGCAGGCCGTCGGTCCAACCCCGCTCCAGATAGAGACGTTGCACGGCCTCGAAGTCGTCGTCAACGTTTATGCGCTGCGAGGTAAATTGGGCCACGTGACACCTCCTACCCAAGAGCCTCACGATATGCCTAGCGCCGGTTTGCTCCCGGTCAACTCGCGGAGAATATGGGTGACTCTCCGTGGTGGCTCAGTCGGGCAATTGGGTCAGATGCATGCGGGCGCCCATGGTGGTGTCCGTGTCGAAGTACAGCAGCGTCTGCCCGATGGGATTGGTGCGCGGAGAGTCGGAGACGAACCTCAGTCCCCTGGAAAGGCAATCGGTGATGCCCGCGGCGATGTCGGACACCACATAGCCCACGTGGTCCATGGCGTAGCCCTCGGGCGACAGGTGGCTCGTGTCTTCCGTCTCGATCAGCTCCACCTGGACCTGCCCGAAGTTGACGAAGGCGTTGCGTCCTCCCATTGGGGTGGACCTGCCCCCAATGTGAACGCCGTCGAATTTGTCGACGTACCAGGCAATGGCGCCCTCTAGGTTGGCCAGCAGGTAACCCGCGTGCACGATTCTCTCTATCGGTACTCCCTCGCCTACACCGATATCGTTGGGCCGCTCCGGCAGTTGGGTCAGGTGCAGCAACAACCCGTTGGTGGTCGCGGCATCGAAGTAGAGCACCTGCTGCTCCAGGATGTTGGTGAAGGGGGACTCGGAGGCGAACTTGAAGCCCCTGGCCTCCAACCGGGACCTTGCCTCGCCGATGTCGGGGACCACGTAGCCCACATGATGCATCACCAGGGTGCCGGCGGGGATGCCGCCCCGGTCCTGAGGCTCGATGATCTCCACCTCCACCTGGCCGAAATGGACGAAGGCGTTGCGGCCGCCGCCGGGTACAATCCAGGTGCTGCCTACCGGGCCGCCGCCGGCCTGCTTCCCTCCGAAACCCTTCTCGAACCAGGCGATGGCGGCGTCCAGGTCGCCCACCAGGTAGCCGATGTGCTGAATCTTGTCAAACATGGTGTCTCCTTCGATCTGGCTGGCGTCTCTCAAGTCTCCGGCAACCCCGGCAAAGGGGTGAGTTCTTACGTTGGCCACGGAGTCACAGAGAACACCGGGGACCATTACTCGTTCTCTGGGTTCTCGGCGTGCTCCGCGGTGGGCCCTCGCCGCATCTAGTCCAGCCGGATGCGGGCGTTGGGGAGCACGGCCGGGTTGACCAGGAACCCGGGCATCCTGCCCTGAAGCACGTCCACGGTGGCCTGGGCGGTGCGCACCTCCAGCTCGTGGACCGACTGCCGGGACAGGAAGGCCACGTGGGGTGTCACCAACACGTTGTCCAGCTTGAACAGTGGATGGCTGGCGGGCGGCGCCGCCTGCTCCATCACATCCAGCCCGGCTCCGGCTATCTTGCGGTCACGCAGGGCGACGTACAGGGCCTCCTCGTCGAGGATAGGCCCGCGAGCGCAGTTGATGATGAAGGCGGTGGGCTTCATCTGGGCCAGCTCCGGCGCGCCCACCAGCCCTCGGGTCTCGTCGTTGAGGGGCGTGTGCACGGTTATGTAGTCCGACTGGGCCAGCAAGGCCGGCAAGTCCACCAGCCTGACCCCGTCCGGTACCGGCGCCGCCGGGAGCAGGTAGGGGTCATAGACCAGGAGTTCCATCCCAAAGGCCCTGGCCTTTTCCGCCACCGCCCGGCCGATGCGGCCGAGGCCGAGAACCCCCAGCGTAGTCCCGCGAAGGCGGACCAAGGGTACCGGCGAAGAGACACCCGTCCAGCGTCCCTGTTTCGCGGCCCGGTCGTGAAACCCAATCTGGCGGTTCCAGGTCAGCAGCAGGGCCATGACGTGGTCCGAGACTTCGTCAACACAGTAGTCCGGGACGTAGGTGACCACGATGCCTTCTTGGGTTGCCGTGTCCACGGCGATGTTGTCCACCCCAACGCCGTAGCGGCTGATCACGATGCACTTTCGGGCGGCCCTCACCACCTCGTCGGTTACCTGGGCGAAGCAAACCATGATGGCGTCCACGTCGGCGGCCAGGGACGCCAGCGTGTCGGGCGACGGGTCCGGAGCTTCGATTATTTCGGCCCCAATGGACGCCAGCACCTCCCGTTCCGGCTGGGTAGAGGGCCAGACGTAGTCGGTGACCAGAACGCGGTAGCCGGGTTTCTTCGTCGCCATTTGCCTGCTCCGTTGCGTCCGCCCGCTTGTTGACTGGTGGCCGGCCCAATGGCCGTGTATTCCGATCTGACGGCGTCGCCTAATATACCCTGCGGCCATCCCGCTTGCAAGCGGCGGCGAAGACTCCGCAGCCCGGACCGGTACTCTGACTCCTCAGGGACCGGGAACCGGGAATCAATTGCCTCGGAAGATGCTTACCTGATCGAGCCCTCTACCGGCGGATGCGGGAACGGCAAGGGCAAACATTTCCCCCGTGGTCTTCCATTGGCCGGAACTTGGTGGCGACTGCCTGTCGAGCTAGCGCCGGTAGACGGCCACCTGCCAGATGCGTGTCTTGTGGTGGAAGCGCCGGTGAAAGCCGTTGCGCCGAAGCAGGCCATCGACTGCGGAAGTTGGGTGGACGAAAAAGCGGAACGGATGCCGCCGCAACCAGAGGTAAGAGTTGAAGAGGCGGGCCAAACCGCGCATGGCCCAGCTATCCACGGGGAACACTACCCCGTAGACACAGGTCGCATGCTGGGAAGACAGCTCCAGCAGGAGTTCAAGGTCTGGATAGCAGCAGATGACCCGGTCCAGGGTGACGATGTCCACCGGCTGGATGTCTCCGGCGATCTCGACGAAGTTGCCGTACTGGTAGCTCATTCGCCAGGCGTGACCCTGCGCCTCGGCCTCCTGTTCCGCCGCCTGGATGTACGCCGTCGAAGCCTCCACGCCGATCGAATTACCGGCCCCCGCCTTCAGAAGCTCGTGCTGTATCGCTCCGATACCGCCGCCGATGTCCAGTATGGTCTGTCCCTCGACCCCCTCCTCCTTGATCGCGTTGATCAGAAGCTGGGTCAGCTTTCGAGGGCCTCGTGTACGGTATGTTTCGAGTTCCCGGCGAGCCTTTCGGGGGTCGAAAAGCTTCTCGATGCCCCGGCATTGGCGGCAGACCATAGGCGGTCTCCACTACAGCATTGTGTTCAGGGGAGCGTTTGCTAGCCAACACTCCATCTAATCTACGGCGAAGAGCCGCTCGGCCGCGGCCGGGCCGGAGGACGTCTGGGACCTATGGCCGTGGTGGAGCGGGGGCGTAGCCGGAACCGGTGCAGAACTCCACCCGGTTGCCGTCGGGGTCGTGGATGAAGAGGAAGGCCTGCCCATCGTAGCGGACACCCTCCCGAAGAATCTCGAAGCCGTTCTCCACCAATATCTTCCTGGTGCCCTCAAAATCCTCCACCTCAAAGGCGTGGTGAAGGCGCTCGGGCTGGAGTGGGGCCTCATCGGTCTCGATGAGGTGGACCATGATCCCGCTTTCCAGCTGCAGCCAGGTAATCTCGGGGTTATCCACCTGGCTCTGGATCTGCTTGATGCCGATCAGGTCGTTGTAAAACTTCATGGCCCTGGCTGTATCTTTGACCGCGGTGGTCACGTGGTTGATCCTCTTCGTGTGTATCTTTCCGGCCATAACTCTCCCCTTGTGCCGAATGGCGCCGATAGTTGTTGGGCGTTGTAATTATGCCACACTTGGGAACCGGCCAGCTTTCCCCGACGCCGGGATGGGCTGGCACAATGGGCCCGGTTACCGGGGATTCAGGTAGTGCTCCCGGCGACCACGACCAAGATGCCCAGAACGGTCAAGACCGTGCCAACGACAAGCTGCCGGGTGATTCTCTCCAGCTGGGCGATAAAGATATGGGCCAGCAGCAGGGTCACCAGCGGGTTGATCGCCACGACGGGAGCCACCACCACCACGTCGCCCTCTCGCACCGCGTAGTAAAGGAGGGTGACCGCGGCGCCGGAGGCCAATCCTGACAGACCCGCGTAAAGGACAAACTCAGGGTCGGGTCTGCTGGCCCGGAGGTCGCGAAAGGCCTGGCGCCCGGCCAGCGGGGTTAGCAACGCCAGGCCGAACATCAGGCCGAAGCCGGACACCATCAGCGGAGAGCCGTAGGCTTCGGACAGCTCCTTCGCCATGACGGTGGCGCCGCCGTAGGAGACGGAGGCGGCCAGAGCCAGAAGGTAACCCACCAGCGACCGCCGGTCGCCGCCCCAGCCCCGGTGAAGCGACTCTCCGGTGGCGATCACCAGGCCAACAACCACTCCGGCGGTCCCCAGCAGGACCACAAAATGGGGCCGCTCTCCGGAGACGGAAATAGCGAAGATTGCGGAAAAGACGACAGTGGTGCCCAGGATGGCGCTGGAGCGGGAAGCGCCGACCCGGCCGATGGCCAGGTAGTTCAAGGTGCGCCCGCCCAGGAAATTCACCGCTCCCAGGCCCAGGAGCAGGAGGAGCGCAACGAGGGACAAAGCCTTGAGGTCCGAAGAGGCGAAGACCAGGACCAGGACGATGGCCGGGACCGAACTCACCGCCAGGGATATCAGCGCGCTGGTGAGCGGCTTGATGCCCTGCATTCCCGCGCGGGCAAAGATGGCGGAGCTGGCAAAACCCAAGCTGGCCGCCAGGGCCAGGCCGATCGACAGCACCGGGCTCCTTACCCGGAACCGAAGCTATCGGCGATCGACTGGAATATCAGGTTGCCGTCGGTGCTGCCCAGGATCTGCTCGCAGCTCCGCTCCGGGTGGGGCATCATGCCAAGGACGTTCCCGGCTTCGTTGATTATTCCGGCTATGTTGTGGGCCGCGCCGTTGGGGTTGGCCGAATCCGTAGCTTCACCCGAGGCCTCGCAGTAGCGAAACAAGACCCTGCTCTCCCTCTCCAGCCGGTCCAGCGTGGCGGCGTCCGCGTAGTAGTTGCCCTCACCGTGGGAGACCGGCACTCTCAGCACTTGCCCGGGACTGCACCGGGACGTAAAGGCTGTGTCCACCCGTTCGGCACGCAGATGTGTCCACTGGCACCGGTACTGGAGGTGGTGGTTGCGCAGCAGGGCGCCGGGAAGCAGTCCGGCTTCGCAGAGTATCTGAAACCCGTTGCAGATGCCGATGACCAGCCCTCCCGCCTCGGCGAACCTGTGCAGCGCGTCCATGACCGGGGAGAAGCGGGCCATGGCGCCGGGCCTGAGGTAGTCGCCATAGGAGAAACCGCCGGGAAGGACCACGCAGTCGTAGCCCGCCAGGTTGTCCTCCCGGTGCCAGACGTAGGCGGCCTGATGCTGGAGCACTCCGTTGACCGCGTGGTAGCAGTCGGTTTCGCTCCAGGTGCCGGGGAATACTAGGATGCCAAATCGCATACCGGAACTCTCTTTACCGGAAGACGGCCTGCCGCCCCGGCACCGACCCGGCGTTGGGGTAAACTGCCGGCGGCAGGCTGCTAGCCAGCCGCCTCGAGAAGCTGGGTGACCAGGGCGTTGACCTTGGCGCCGTCGGCCTTTCCCCGTACCTGGGGCATCAACCGCCCCATCACCTGGCCCTTGTCCCGGATAGAGGCGGCGCCCACTTCCTCGATGACCTGCCGGACCAGCCCGGCAAGCTCCTCCTCGCTCAATTGGGGTGGCAGGTAGACCTCCAGGACCGCCAGCTCGGCCGACTCTTTGGCCACCAGGTCGGCCCGGTTGCCCTGCTCGAACATCCGGATACTCTCCCGCCGGTCGTTGACCTGCCTGGTGACTACCTCCACCACGCCGGCGTCATCCAGGCTTTCTCCCTTTGACTTCTCCACCAGCTGGAGAGCGCTCTTCAAGAAGCGTAGGGCGTCCAGCCGGGCTTGGTCCCGGCTCCGCATCGCCTGGCGGATATCGTCTTCGATTTTGTCTCGCAGGGTCATGGAGGTTGAAGCCTCGCCCACCGGATAGAGTTGGCTGACGCGCCGGGCCGCCGGGTCCATGAACAGCGCGAGCCAGATTATATGTTGGAGCAAGAGGGGGTGTCAATTGAGCGTCTTGCATATTTCAGTGTTGGCTCATTTTCCAGATCAACCCGATCAGTTGCGTCGCAATCCATTGTTTGATGCGCCTCTCCAAGCCACATATGAGGGTTTTCCGTCTAAGGTATGTGCTAAGCTAGCCACACAAAGCCAACAACTGCTCTTGATATCGCACTGACTCTGGGGCAAGGAATTGAGGCAGGACCAGTCTTCTGAACAATGCCTGTCGCCCGAGATTGAACACAATAGGGAGGCGCGTATGCGTGGTGTGGTTTTAGTACTACTCGGAGTTATTGCGGCCTTAGGTCTGACAGCGTGCAGTTCGCTTGGGCCGACAGAAGAACAAGAAATTAGGGACATAGTTCGGCAGGAAATAACAGCAGCGATCGCTGATTTGAAGCAGGGTCCCCAAGGTGAGCCTGGCTCAACTCCGACAAAAGAAGGCCTGCTCGTTTTGATCAATGAGGTAGTCATAGATCGGCTGGAGGAACTAAGAGGACCACCTGGTGAAGAGGGAGAACAGGGCAGTCCGGGGTCCCGGGGCGCACAGGGGTCCCAGGGTGACCAGGGATCTCCGGGTGAGCGGGGACCTCAGGGCGCCCAGGGACCTCAGGGTGCCCTGGGACCGCAGGGCGCACAGGGGTCCCAGGGTGACCAGGGACCGCAGGGTGAGCAGGGACCTCAGGGTGCCCAGGGACCTCAGGGTGCCCTGGGACCGCAGGGCGCACAGGGGTCCCAGGGTGAGCAGGGACCTCAGGGCGAGCAAGGGCCCCAGGGTGCGCAAGGACCTCAGGGCGAGCAAGGGCTCCAGGGTGAGCAAGGGCCCCAAGGTGCGCAGGGACCTCAGGGTGCGCAGGGACCTCAGGGCGTTCCCGGTACCACTGATCAATCTTCCAGCAGCACTATCGACACTCGCATTTCGAGCTTGGAGGCGCTCACCGGCACATTGGAGTCAAACCTTGCAGAAATGGATTTCCACTTGGACGATTTGTTCGATGACGTCGATGAGCACGTTAACCGGGGCCCTCCTGTTCACTGACTGCACCATGAGATGGACCCCATCAACTGGAAAGGTGCCAGGATTGGGGCGATATCGAGCGAGAGACCCGTCGCTCCCGCGGCGTGTACATTGTTGTGCCTGGTGCCCTCCTTCCTTCCGGCTGCTCAGGTGAGGGGGTAGTCACCCAAAAGAGCGATGATACTCTAGGGCGAAATGGCGGAACTCTCGCTTGATGTCTCCCAAATCCAATCCAGCCGCCGGGTCTACTTCACGCAGGGCCACGGCCTCGCCATCCAACCGCCTCTACCTTTCGACAATTAGGTGGCTCCACCTAAGCGGGATGGTGCGTGCCCCGTTTCCTATACGTCTAAAGTAAATCTACACTAGCCTTACTCGGTATATTCACGGAATATTCACAATCCGTGCCCGAAATTGCTGGGATCGAGACGGTCTCTGCCGGCAGGCCGATTGGGAAGCGGGCCGCCGGACCAAACCGCGCAATACGCTAATCACGGGTGCCTATGCAGCTTCACCACCCAGAAGACCGCTGGCACCACCGCCAACGCGGTCAGCATCGTCTGCCGGGTGGCCAACGCCGCCGCCGGCGAGGCGATCGTTCTGGCGCCCGGCGAGACCCTGGTCAAGCCCCTCAACAATACTCAATCCACGATGTTCGTGTCGTTCCTCAGGTTCCCGGCTAGAAGCCGTGGCGACACGGGCAGGGCAAGCCGCTGGTGTGCGGCGATTTGCACGAGATCAAGATGACTGAGACGCGGAGAGCAAATGAGCATACTTATTGTCCATGACGACGAGGGCTTCCGGGTTATGCTTGCAACAGCTCTCAGTGAGGCCGGGCACTCAGACGTCGTAACCGCTGAGTCGGCCGCGGATGCCTTCGATAAGTTGGGCTTGGATGACCCATCAGCCGATTTGTCCCCGGTGGACCTCATTCTGATGGACATCAGCTTACCTGAAATAGACGGCGTTGAACCCTGCCGTTGCCTGAAGGCCAATTCCCGGTTCAGGGACCTCCCCTTAATAATGGTAACCGGCTCCGCTGACGCAACACGGTTGGCACAGACCTTGACCTCTGGTGAGGTTGACCCCACAACCAAACCGCCGGACCACCAAGATATGCTGGGGTGGGTGGGCTCGGCGATGGAGGCAAAGCCGGAAATTGACCACAAGAAGGTCACCTACTTCCTGGACGACCCCGATCTGATATATCCCCGTCTCAGGGAGAAAACCGTGACGCTGGAGTCGACCTTGACCGAGCTTGGAGAGAAGAACAAGGAATTGGAGCAGGTGTCACTGGCCAAGACTCAGATCCTGTCCACCGCCTCCCACGAACTCAAGACACCCTTGACCAGCATAGTGGGCTACGTGGACAGGATGCTTTTGCGGGAAGCTACGGTAGGACCATTGAACGAAACACAGCGGAGGTACTTGGCGACGGTCCGCAGAAATGCCCACCGGCTAAAGTCGCTGGTAGATGACCTGCTGGATATCAGCCGGATAGAGGCGGGCTCCTTGGAGCTGACCCTCAGTGACCTGGAGGTGAAGCAGGAAGTTGGAGAAGCGCTGCAGTCTATGCAGACCCAGATTCAAGAAAAACAGATACAGGTATCGACGGATATCTCACCGGACGTGGGCCCGATAAGGGCGGACCGTCTCAGATTCGCCCAGGTTTTTGCCAATCTGCTCAGCAATGCCTGCAAATACTCCCCCGCGGGCAGCAAGGTAACGGTTGCCGCCCACCGGGAGGGGACAGCGGTGCGCGTTGATGTCTCCGATACCGGGGTGGGTATTTCCAAAGAGGACCAAACCAAGCTTTTCACCAAGTTCTTCCGGGTCGACAACTCCTACACGCGAGAGGCGTCGGGCACCGGGCTTGGCCTTTATATCACCAAGCTCGTGGTCGAAGCTCACGGCGGGGACATTTGGGTGGCAAGTGAGGAGGCCCAGGGCACGACTTTCAGCTGCCTTTGGCCCGGGGCGGACTCTGATACCGGGAAAGATGAAAGTGCAATCCGAGGGGAATTAGCGTTGAACTCATAACCCGGCAAACCGGCGACCTCGGCGGGCTGGAGCAAGCAGCGCGAGGAGTTTCGCCAGGCAACAACGCTGGCTGTGGTCCATAGGGCCGAGCCGCGCGGAGAGGATACCTGGAATGGCGACAGTGCTTGTGGTGGACGATGAAGCCGACATCCGTGAGCTGCTTGTAGACACTTTGCTGGACGCTGAGTTTCAAGTGATCGACGCCTCAAACGGGGCGGCCGCACTGGAGAGGGCTTCCAGAGACCGTCCCGACATCATCTTGCTGGATATTTGGATGCCGGGTATGGATGGCTATGAGGTTCTGCGGCGGCTAAGGGCGGAGCCGGATACCCAAAACATGCCGGTGGTGCTGCTGACCGCCGTGCCCGCCGCCGAGGGCGAAAAGCTGGGGATGGATTTGGGGGTCAACCACTATATCAGCAAACCCTGGGAACCGGGGGTAGTGGAGGCAGTGATCAAGGTGGCGCTCACCGAGGCCGGTCTCGCAACCACCGACCACGACGAAGCCGGTCTTGACGGGAACGGTCTTCAGGGTGGCGCCGGCGTATCCATGGGTGCTGGTAATGTTGACCTCGTTGCTAAGGATGCCAAGATCATCAGCGTCCAAGGGGGGTTCGCCCGCCTCCGCAGGGCCCGGCAAAAGAAGACCGATGGCAACGATGAGGAGGTTCGGCTCATCAAGACCGGGCAAAAGCTTGTGGCCCTGGAGCAGGCCATGGGCGGCGGCCTCCAGGTGGGGTCGGTTGTCCTGCTTGTGGGGGCCGCGTCGACGGGCAAGAGCGTGCTTTGTCAACATCTTGCATACGGGGCCTTGGAAGAGGGGTACGGCGCCGCCTTCTTCTCCTCGGAGCACAGCGAAGAAAGCCTGGTCGCCGGAATGGGTTCCCTCGGCCTGGACGTTTCAAAGCACGTACGCAAAGATAAGCTTGGCATCTACGCCGTGCCCGAGGCCACGGAGGGCGAGGAGGCTGAGCCTCTGCTGGCCGCATTGGGCCAATCAATTGAGCGCTTGTCCCGAGGGGCCCAATTCGTTGTAATAGATACCATCACGGACCTGGCCGGCTCCTGTCCCCAGCAGGCCGTCATCGCCTTTTTCACCAACTGCCGGAGGTTGGGCAACCGGGGGAGAACCATACTTGTTGCGGTCCATTCCTACGCCTTCGGCGCGGAAATGTTTACTCGGCTTCGCGACCTCTGCGATGGGTACTTCACCCTCACTTCGGGGCAAATGATGGGTAAGCAGGTACGTAGCCTGGAAGTGAACAAGATCAATGCTACGGAACTCAGCGCCCACAACTCGGTTACTTTTGTCGTAGAGCCGGAAACCGGCATGCGCGTGATTCCGCTCTCCAAGGTCAGAGCCTAGCTTGTACGGAGGTCAGCCGGCATGACCAAGATTCTTGTGGTGGAAGATGATACCGACATCAGAGACTTGATCGTGGACATCCTCCTGGATATGGGGTCCGAAGTGATCGAGGCCGGGGAGGGTGGTACGGGACTGCATAGAGCCGTTACCGAGTGCCCGGATATCATTCTTCTGGACCTGTGGATGCCGGTAATGGACGGATTTCAGGTGCTCAAGAAGCTGAAAGAAAACCCCGGGACCCAGTCTACTCCCGTGATCATGGTCAGCGCCAAAGGGCAAAAAGAAGACCTGCTGCAAGCCATGGAGAACGGTGCTTGGGGTTATGTGACCAAGCCTTGGGAGGATGGCGAGTTGGAATCCGCGGTCATGAATGCCAAGAAGCAGATTCGAACCGGCCGGCAGGCTCTTGCTGGTCGCCTCGACCATCGTGCGGATGGCGTGGCAGACGTGCCGGACCCGAGCAGCTACCTTCTCACGTCAACAGACCAAGCGCGGGGATGAGCCGCTGCAATGAAGAAGCCACCGCTGGGTGGCACAGCTCCGGAGTCGCAGCCCCGAGCGAGGCCGTGGCTCCCTTCATCGGCGGCCTGGAAGAGTCCCGTAGGCCCGCCCCGAATCCACCCCAGTGTATTCTAAGTATCTCTTCGTCAAGAGAGCCGATATGCCGAGCAAGGTTGCGGCAATCAAATACGCGCCAATGGTGAATACCAGTCCGAGTACCGCACTCGCCGCCAATAGCCGAACTGCCCATCTAGGTGATGGGATGATTAGAACCGAGCCTACCAAGCCCACCAGCGCAATCACCGCCAGCGCCCCCACCCAAACCAGAAAAAGCCATCCGGGGTCCAGAAGTCCGACGCTGATGTCCTCGCCGGTGTGTGGCGGGCCGCCTCGCGAATACCAATACAACCCAAAAACGACCGCTCCAAAAACAGTGAAGCCACCGAAGCCGGTTCCAACTAGCCCTAGAACCAGGGCGCCAATCTTGTAGGATCTGCGGATCTTTGTTACTTCCTGGTCTGGGGTCTGAGGTGGACCCGGAAATTCGGACAGGTAGCTAAGCGAGAGTCCTGCTCCTAAAATTGGATCACCAACAAAGGAGGAGCGGGACATGTCACAAGGACGAAGGAAACACCGAGCGTCGTTCAAGGCCAGGGTTGCCTTGGAAGCAATCAAAGGAGAAGAAACTGTAGCCCAACTGGCGGCCCGGTACGAGGTCCATCCGAGCCAGATCCAGGCCTGGAAGAAGGCCTTACTGGAAGGAGCATCTGGAATTTTCGGCGGGAACCACGAGAAACGCCAGAAAGCCGATGCGGTCCTCGTCGCCCGGCTCTACCAGCAGATCGGCC
>CAJWBT010000019.1 GCA_913020235.1 uncultured Chloroflexota bacterium | reverse complement strand
CAGGGAAAGCTCACGGAGAAATACGAAAAGCGGGGCAAGTACTATACCGTGTGGGAATTTACCGTACGTGATGAAAGCGGTGACGAGGTGATGGTGATCAGGCACCTCCAGTGCGCCCTGCCCGCCGGCCAAAAGGTCCAATATCGCTAGACGACAATTGTGAACAGGTAATTGTCCTACTGTCCAAAGGAGGATTGTAATGACCACCAGTGCAGCGGATATTGCAGACATTGAAGTAGGTTTTGAGCTACCGAGCGTATCCTGGCCGATGAGCATCGGGCACATGCGCCTTTTCTCCGGCTGGCCCGGGTTGAACAAGTACGGCCATGACGAGGTAAACCAGCACACCAGCTACGAAGTAGCGAAGAAACTGGGCCGCCCCGCTCCCATAGTCGCCGGGCCCCAGATGTTTGCCTGCTTGGAAGAGATGATGATCAATTTCTTCGGTATGGCCTGGTTTACCGGGGGCAAGATCGATGCGCATTACGTCGGTGTCCTCCTCGCGGACGATACCATTACGACCAAAGTGAAGGTCATTGAGAAGGTCCAAGAAGGGGACAAGACCCGCCTGGAAATGGAGGTGTGGGGAGAGAACCAGCGGCAGGCCAAGGTGGTGGTAGGCTTCGCTTCCATCACGAAATAGCCTCTTCAAGGGACGCTGCCCCTGAGCGTCCCTGCCGGCGGCGCCAATCGCCAGGTGGGGGCCTATCCGAAGACCTATTCGGTGCTCCCTTCCGGTCCTTCAGCAGGCTCAGAGCCTGGGCCGAGCTTGCCGGAATGATGAGGGGGGCGGACTCCGTTCGTGGTGAGCCGTCGAACCAAGGCGGAAAGCTACTTGGATAAATGCTGCTAGACGCTGCCTCCACCTACCTGCGGAACGCCGCCCGGTTCGCCGACGCCGGGCAAAGGTTGCAGGTCCCGAGGCAGTCGAACTAAGGGGCGACTCAATGGCTTCTGACGACGACAAGATTCCCCTGCCCCTAGAGGGCACCCGGATCCTGGACGCCACCCACATCTTGGCCGGGCCCTTTTGTTCCATGATCCTGGCCGACATGGGGGCTGAGGTGATCAAGATCGAGCGGCCCAAGGGCGGTGACCGCCGCCGCAACAACGAGCCGTTTATCGAAAAACCCGACGGGCGGCGCATGAGCGCCCCCTTCCTGGCCGTGAACCGGAACAAGAAGAGCATAACGCTGGACCTGCGGGACCCCCGGGGCAAACAGGTCTTCCAGAACATGGTGCGGGCGTCCGACGTCCTGCTGGAGAACTGGGGCCCGGGCGCCCTGCGCCGCTTGGGCCTGGGGTTCGATGACCTCCGTCTGCTAAACCCAGGGCTGGTCTACGCCAGCATCACCGGCTACGGCGACAGCAAGGAATTACAGGGTCCTTACTCCAAATGGCCTGCCAACAACGGGGCCGCGCAGGGGATGAGCGGCTATATGCAGGTCACCGGCCCTCCGGACGCTCCGCCCCAAATGCTCGGCGAGCCCATCGGAGACACGGTGCCGGGGTTGTGGACCGCCTTGGGGATAGTGCTGGCCCTGGAAGCGCGGCGCAAGACCGGTGTGGGGCAGCACGTGGACATGGCCATGTACGATTGCCTGGTGGCGCATACCACTAACGCCATGCCCAGATACCAGGCCACCGGCCAGATAACCGGCCGCTCCAACAAGGGGGAGCAAGGCAATATGCGCTCCTTAGCGACCAAGCTGGAGGCCAATGACGGATTTGCAGTGATTTCCGGCACCGGGGGAGGGGAGGAGAAGTGGGTCGCGTTGTGGCGGCTCATCGGCATGGAGGAGTTGAGCCAGGACCCCCGCTACCTCTGCAAGGGTGTCAGCGACGAATTCTACTTCGAGAATATAGTCCCCGCAATCGAGGCGTGGTCCCTGCACCGCTCAAAATGGGAAGTCACGGAGAAACTGAATGCTATCGGCTTTTCCATGGGCGTGGTGCAGGACCAGGCCGACCTGGACCGCTGCCCTCACCTGGAAGCCAGAAACATGTTCGTCCACACGGGTGACGGCCTGGGCGGCTCGTTCCGCATGGTCAACACTCCGATCCACCTGATCGGCTGCGTCGGTACCCCGGCCCGCACCCCCCCTCTCCTGGGAGAGCACAACATGGAGATACTGTGCGGCATCGGTGGCCTCACTCCGGAAGAACTGGACCAACTCCAGGCCGATGGGACTGTCTGAGTTGGACGCGGAGATCCTAACGGGTAGCCAAGCGAGAATCCTACTCCCAAGATACCGGCAGTTGTTGATATCAACGCAGGTGCCCTGCCGGACGATGCTCTGACTGTTTCCAGGGAGCCGAGCATATCGCCTCTAATGGAACAAGTGCTTGCCCGCGGCCTTGCCTCAAAAGTCAGCTAGCGTCAGCGCGTCTGATCGCCCTTCGAAGTACGTGGCCCTCCGGATGATGGCAACCTCCCGGCCTCCCGGAGGGACATCCGGAGCAAGAACTCCACCTGTGCGTTGGCGCTGCGAAGGTCGTCCGCCGCCCATCTTTGTAGCGCATCGAAGAGAGAAGCGTCTAACCGGAGCAGAAAAGCCTTCTTCTCAGCCATGGGTGGCTATTGGTACAGAGTGCCGGTATTGACGACGGGCTGCGCCTCTCTGTCACCGCATAGGACGACCATCAGATTGCTTACCATGGCCGCCTTGCGTTCCTCGTCGAGACGTACGATCTCTTTCTTCGAGAGCGCCTCCAGGGCCATCTCCACCATCCCGACCGCTCCTTCAACGATCTGCGTTCTTGCCGCTACCACTGCCCCGGCTTGCTGCCGCCGTAGCATGGCCCCCGCTATCTCGGGCGCATAAGCCAGGTGGCTTATCCGCGCCTCGATCACCTGGATTCCTGCTTGCTCCAGTCTTTCCTGGATCTCCGCCCGCAGCCTATCGGTAATCTCCACGTTGCTGCGCCGGAGCGCCAACTCTCCCTCCACGTGCGTGTCGTAGGGATAGGTCGTCGCCAGATTCCGGAGGGCGGCCTCACTTTGCACCTGTACGAAGTTCGCATAGTCGTCCACCTGGAACACCGCCTCCGCCGTATCCTGTACTCGCCAAACCACCACCGATGCGATCTCAATCGGGTTCCCATCGTAGTCATTGACCTTGAGTTTGCCGCTCTCAAAATTCCTTACCCGCTGCGACACCTTCATTCTCGGGAAGCAGAGGGGGTTAGTCCACCAGAGCCCTGGCGCCTTGGCTGTCCCGGCATAGTTACCGAAGAGCTGGAGGACCTTTGCCTCGTTCGGACTCACTATGAAGAAACCCGCTCCAAGGGCAGCGGCTACTATCAGGACGACCGCTGACACGATGAACCATGCGGGATATTGAAATTCGTTCATCGCCGATACTGACAGCGTGGCGATGCTCCCTATGATAACGACCAGCAGGATTCCGGAGACCAGCCAGCCATTAACCGATAGGACCTTCTTTTCCTGGACCATGATCAATCCCTCCCCGCCGAGTGGTATCGTAATGATATCATAACAATAGCAATGATTCAATTGGCTGTAGACCGCCCGCGATGATGGGACTGCGATTGGGGAGGGGACCCCATCGCGGGAGTTCACGCCACCTTCATTCTCTCGGGTTTTTCAACTCCGACTGCGTCCTAATATCGGTGATGGTCTGCACTCCTGCGCGAAGCCTGGAGCGTGGAAGACGTCGATTGGTCCGACGTTAACAGTGCTATGAGAGTATAGTTAGGCGTCAATCGCCAGACGCCTGAGGGACGGGTTGCCATCAGTAGTAGAATGAAACCACAACCCTGTTTCGATTACAGCAAACAGAAATAATATGATGAACCTGAGAATCTGGTTGAACCAACATGAACTAAGCGTACGGGAGCTTGCCCTCCAATTGGAGGTGCCTCTCAAGACGGCCCAAGATTGGGTCTACAGACAGACAGAGCCATCTCCGGTAAACAGGGAGAAACTCAATTCGCTCGTGCGATGTACACACCACTGGGTAATTGAGAGATCCCATGGCCCGCTTAGCGAGGGAGTGTGCCAACATTGTGGGGAAAAGCGGGAGTTCAAGAATTCCGAAGAGCTTAAGTCGCCTTGGTCAAGTCGCCAGACTTCAGCACGTAGAAATGGAGACGCTGAACTCCAAAAGCGGTAGGTGTTCCTAGCGCCTGTGACCTGGAAGTCCAAGGTGGTGGTGGGAGCCGGCCTAGCTGGGCGCTACCATCCACGCCGGCCCCCGATAATGGCACGTTTCAACTCTCCCCCGCCCCACCGGAAAGCGGATCAGACGCCGCGCTGCGTCCTGAGTTAGGACGCGTCTCCGCTATAGAGGCCGCTCCCGTGTCCGCTCGTGAGGTCGCCATCTCAAACGAAGACCCGAAGGCTATTGCGGTCCATCTGGGCGAGCGAATGAGACCGGCGGGCTGCCGCCATCGAGAATGTGACCCCGGTCACAGACGTTCACGCCCCCACCGCAATAGAATAGTGGAGAGGAAGCAGAACGACACAGGGGGGCCTGGGCCATGGACCCCTTGATGGGGATCTCCAATCACGCTGCCTTGAGCCGTGCAGGTCTTGGACCTGGAAATACTCTGACAGGGTAAGGGGATGGCATCGGTGAAACGTTATCGCGTACTTCTCGGAGCCGGGCTGGCCGCGGGATTGCTTGTCTTGGCCGGCTGCGGGCAGGAAAGCAGCCCCTCAAGCACACCACCCTCCACGGCGGCCCGTGATGCCCCGACTTCCACCGCCGTTCCGGTGGTGCTGCCCACGGTGGCTCCCACCGTACCCGCACCCGCCACTGTGCCGGCTGAGACCCCAAAGCCCACGCTGGCAGCCGTGGCCACACCGGTCCCGCCGGCGACGCCCACGGCGGCCCCCACACCGGAGCCTACCTACCTGCCACCTCCCGTGCTGGCCCTGGAGATAACGGGCCCGGCCGACGGCGCCAGGGTGTCCGGCAACTCGGTGATGGTCCGTGGGCTCACCACCCCCGGCGCCCTGGTCGGCATCAACGACGAACGCGTCGCCGTGGAGCCGGACGGCGGATTTCAGGTGGAGGTCGGTCTGGCGCCCGGCGTCAACTCTATCCAGGTAGTGGCGATAGACACCCAGGGAAATCGGGCAACCCAGGTCTTGTCTGTCACTTCCCTGGTGCTTCCCTCTCAACCGTTCATGCTGCTGGTGACGGAGCCCCAGGACCAGAGCGTCGTGTACCAGGGGACCGTCAGCCTCTCCGGCCGCACCGGACCCGAAGCGGTGGCCAGCGTGAACGGCGTCCCCGTTTCGGTGGATGAGTTTGGAATATTCGCCACCACGATCACCCTTGAACCCGGGCCCAACTCTGTCGACGTCGTGGCCACCAACAATGACGGGCGAGTCTTGAGCGCCGTCGTGTCCGTCATATTCCGGCCGTGAGACGTACGTGGCATGGGATTTGAAGCAACCCCGAGAGCAACGGAAGCCGGGGCACCATCGTTCAACCAGTCTTGACTAGGTCCGATTGCCGGGAGGCAACTTATGCAGCTAACAATCAAGAACCCCATGAGACGGAGGCCGTTCGTTGCCCTGCTCAGCGTCGCCATGTTGCTGGTCTTTGGGCTGGTCTTCTCCACGGGTCAGGTCCTCGCCGACCCGGAGGAGGCGTGGAGCGCCACCTTTGGCGGCGGCGACGATGACGCGGCTTACGCAGTGGTTCAAGACACGGACGGCGGCTTCGTCATAGCCGGCGAGACCCAATCGTTGGGCGCCGGCGGCCGGGATGTTCTGATGGTGAAGACCGACGCCGGCGGCGACGAGGTGTGGAGCGCCACCTTCGGAGGCGCCAACGACGACGTGGCCTACGACCTCCAAAGGACCGACGACGGGGGCTATATCCTGGCCGGCAAGACTCACTCGTTCAGGACCGACGACCAGGACACGGCGGTATTCAGCGACTTTTGGCTGATAAAGACCGACTCTGAAGGGAATCAGCTTTGGGCGCGCGCCTATGGCAACCGGGTGCTTCTCATGATCGATGGGGGCTTGCCCACCTCCGACGTGGCCCGCTCGGTGCAGCAGACCGCCGACGGCGGCTACGTTATGGCGGGCTGGACCTTTCTGCGTCTGGACGGCGAGCCTTTCCCTTCCAACCATTTCTGGATGATCAAGACCGACCCGGCGGGCGATGAGCAGTGGAGAAGGGTCTTCGGGGGCACCTGGAACGACGAAGCCAGCGCCGTGCGGCAAACTTCAGACGGTGGCTACATCCTGGCCGGAGACACCATGAGCCCTTCCGGTGGGGATACCACCGATGCCTGGCTGCTCAAGACCGACGGCGACGGCAACGAGGAGTGGAGCGCGTCCTTCGGCGGCGCGGGAATCGACATGGCCCGCGACGTTTTGCAATCGGATGACGGCGGCTACGTCTTTACCGGGCTCACCAATTCGTCCGGAGAAGGTTTTTCCGACTTCTGGATGGTAAAGACAGACCCCGAGGGCAACCAGGAGTGGGAAACAACCTTCGGCGGTTTGACCCGTGAGACGGCCCACGCCATCAGCCGAACCTGCGACGGCGGCTATGTGATGGCCGGCTGGACCGAGTCCTTCCCGCCCGGCGACCACTTCCTGCTGGTCAAGGTTGACGATGAAGGCAATCTGGTCTGGGACCAGACCCTTGGGGAGTCGGCAGGGGCCTACGCCGTACAGGAGACACAGGATGGCGGCTATATCCTGGCCGGCTGGACTGGAACGCTGTTCGGGAGTCGGGATTTCCTTCTGCTGAAGACCGGGCCGGACTGCGACGTTCCAGCCACCGCGCCGGCCGTGGCGGTGCTGGAAAACACCGGCCCGTCGCCCATATCGGCGGCGGCGGTGGGATTCGATTTCGTACCTCAGGACACACCCCATAAGTTCCTGTACAGCGGCGCCTTCCTAAGCCGGGACAACCCGTTGCCTCCTGGCGAGGTGGCCTGCACCGAGCCCATAGAACAGCTGGTCACCGGCAGCCATTTGGACCTTGACCAGATCGGTTCTTTCGACAGCCCCCTAGTGGACGAGGTGACCAACGAATTCGGCTCGCCGGAGATCGTAATCGACGTCACGGCGTTGTCCTTCGACTTGGCATACCCTTCGGCACCGGGCGGGCGGATTGCCGGCTTGCTCAGCTTCGTGTCTGAGCCGCCCTGCGCCTCGGCCGCGCCGGCGGCACCCCCTCCCGCGCCTGCCCCGTCTAGCGATCCGAAGCCCAAGCTAGACTTCTTCGGCACCGTGGTTTCCGTCTCCGCCGGACTTCTCGAAGTCAACACCAAGGGCGAGGTAATCCAAGTCGCAACCTCGGAGGACACCAAGATTCGCCTGCCGCGAATTCCCAACGCCAGCCTCTCCGACCTTGCTCAAGGAGATACCGTCGCCGTATCCCTGGATGAAGTAGACGGCATTCTGGTGGCCGGCAAGGTCCACCTTGTTTCAGGCAAGACCAAGTTCCGTCACATCCCGGGGGAGGTGATCGCCATTTCCGATACAGAAATCACCGTCCAACCACCGGGAAAACATGCGGAGCCCATTGCCTTCAATCTGACCGCAGATACCGTGACACGTGTCCACGGAAATGTGTCCGAGGCAAAGGTCGGGTCTTTCGTGGTGGTCGGCGCCGCCCGGGACCCCTCCACCGGGGCACTTGGGGTCAATGCATTGGAAATAAACGTGACGGGCCGTAAAGCCAGGGACCCGGCGCCGGCCGTCGCCCCGGAGCCGCAGACCAGCGCAGAAATCCAGGGAGTCTTCGGGGGCGTGAATCCCGAAGGACAGTGGATCATCGGTGACACGCCGGTGGCGGTGGACAAGGCCACCGTGATCGGTGAGGGGTTGGTTGTCGGCCAGGTGCTGGAAGTGGAGGCTGTAATCCAGGAGGATGGGGCATTCCTAGCTCAGACCATAACTACCGAAGACACGAGCCTGGTGGTGGCCGCAAAAACCAAGCTGGAGGGCCCCTTCCAGGGAGTCGACCAGGAGACCGGAAACTGGATCATCGGTGGCACCCCGGTGGCCGTGGTGCCTGAAGCAGACACCGATGGAGTGCCGGCCGAGGGCCAACTTGTCAAGGTAAAGGCCGTGCTTCAGGAAGACGGCTCCCTGCTGGCCCGAGAGATCGAGAACCTGGGCGATGAGTCCCAACCTGAGGCGGACGGACCGGGCGAGACCAAGCTGGAAGGCACCTTCCAAGGATTAGATGAACACGGCAACTGGATCGTCAACGGCGCCGTCCTGGCCGTGGACCCTCTCACGCGCCTGGAGGGCGCCCCGGCGGTGGGCGGCAGGGTTAAAGTAAAAGCGGTTGTCCGGCAAGACGGGTCTCTCCTGGCCAGCAAGATAAAGGGAGAAGAGAAGGACATCCTCAAGCCCAAGAACAAAGCCGAAATGCGTGGCGCGATACAGAAGGTCTACGACGACGGCACAATTCAGGTAGGCGGCATCACCGTGGCCCTCAGCGTCCTGACCGAGCTGGGCAAGACGCCCAAGGTGGGAGACCTGGTCAAGGTTGCCGCCCTGGTCCGAGCCGACGGCACCCTGATCGCCCGCGAGGTGGACGCCGCAACGGCCACGGAGGCAGACGAGCTTGCCGAACCCAGCAAGGTGGAGATCGAAGGCATCATCGATACGGTGAACCCGGACGGCAGCCTGGTGGTAAACGGTATCACCGTGGCCGTCAGCGCCCTCTCGGACATACGGGGAGACCTGGCCGCCGGCAAACCGGTCAAGCTGGAGGGACTGCTCCGACCCGACGGAACGTTGATCGCCAGCGAAGTAAAGGGCCGGGGCAGCCGGCCGTCCGGACCGGTCAGCGAAGCCAAGCTGAAGGGATTGCTGGAGAAAGTCAACCGAGACAAGCACGGCCTGGTGACCAGCCTGGTGGTCGATGGCTTGACGGTGGATGTAGAAGCTCTGACCGAAGGGGAAGTCGACCTGGTGGCCGGCACCGAAGTTGAGATCGACGCCGTTGTGAGCGATGGCGCCCTTTCGGCCAGCAAGATCGAGAAGCCAAAAAAGGCCCGGCCAACGAAGGCGGCCGAGGTGAAGCTGGAAGGCGCCATCGACGCCCTCCAAAAGGACAACCAGGGCAGGGTGATCAGCGTGGAGGTCAACGGCCTTCAGGTCGCGCTGGGGGCCTTGGCCAAGCCGAAAGACCCTCTAGAGGTCGGACAGCTCATCGAGATAGACACGACCAACGCGGGGGGTGTGCTTCAAGCCAGCAAGGTGGAGGCCAAGCAAACGGAGCGGGCCAAGGACAAACTTGAGGAGTTCGAGATCAAAGGCACTGTCGAGGTGGTGAAGCGGGACGATGCCGGAACCTTGGTGGGGCTGGTGGTAGACGGGATGGAGGTCGTCGCGGAATACCTCACCAAGCTGGAAGGCAGCATTGAGGCCGGCGACGAAATCAAGGTGAAAGGCGTTGTCAGTGATGGGGTGAATCTGGCTCGTGAGATCGAGGGGCCGGAGGTTGAGAAGGAGGCTTCAGATCAAAAGGACCAGGCCGGAACGGATGCCGGCGGAGCCAAAGGCCAGGCCGTCAGCAAGGACAAGGAGAGTGGGGAGGACAAGGCGGAAACAAAGGAGACCTCCGGTTCCGGATCTTCGGATGCCGACAAGGATAGCTCCGGCTCCGGCTCTTCGGATGATGACAAAGATAGCTCCGTCTCCGGCTCTTCGGACGCCGACAAAGATAGCTCAGCCTCCGACTCTTCGGATGCCGACAAAGATAGCTCCGGCTCCGGCTCTTCGGATGCCGACAAAGATAGCTCCGGCTCCGGCTCTTCGGATGCCGACAAAGATAGCTCAGCCTCCGACTCTTCGGACGCCGACAAAGATAGCTCAGACTCCGGCTCTTCGGATGACGTTGAGAAGGCCAAGAAAACTCTCGTAAAAGAACCTTCCTAGAAGCTGCCGGCACGATTGCCAGCGGCCATCGCCGCCGCGAAGATGAGCCGCCGCCAGGCCCACTACCGGCAGGGGGAGAATCATCACCCAGGACCATGGCTATGGCGTCATCACTATGCGCCGACAGTGTTAGCCGTTCCGGCGTGTGCGCCAACAGAGCCGCAATTCGGCGGAGCCTCGCCCCCGCTGTCGGTCCAAACCGGGTTCAGCCCGGCGTTTCCCAATTCCGGGCCCGCTCCGTTGCCCGCTGCCAGCCAGCGTAAAGCTTGTTAGCCTCTTCCCGAGATATTCGGGGCTCGTAGTGGGCATCCAAGTGCCACTGCCCGGACAACTCCTGCTGACTGTTCCAAAATCCCACAGCCAGCCCCGCCAGGTACGCGGCGCCCAAGGCCGTGGTTTCAGCAATCTCCGGGACCTCTACCGGGATGCCAAGTAGGTCCGCCTGAAACTGCATCAAGAACCGATTGGCCGACCCGCCGCCGTCGGCCCGGAGCAGGGGTATCTCCAACTGGGTGGACGGCCTTATGACCTCCAGCACGTCTCGGACCTGGTACGCTATCGCCTCCAGGGTTGCTCGGACAAGGTGGGCCCGCGCCGTGCTGCCGGTGAGGCCGACAATGGTTCCCCGGGCATACATGTCCCAGTGGGGGGCGCCGAGGCCGGCAAAGGCCGGCACGAAGTACACCCCGCCCGTATCCGAGACCGATTGCGCTATCTTTTCCGTGTCAGATGCCTTCTCGATGATGCCCAGACCGTCTCTCAGCCACTGTATCGCGGCCCCGGTGATGAAGACGCTCCCCTCCAGTGCGTATTGGGTCTGCTGCCCACCTTGCCGCCAACCGATGGTGGTAAGCAGACCAGAGGGCGGTGGGACCGGCTGCTCGCCGGTCTGCATGAGCAGGAAGGACCCGGAACCGTAGGTGTTCTTGACCATCCCCGGATGGAAACATGCCTGGCCGAACAAAGCGGCGCTTTGGTCCCCGATCAGACAAGATATAGGGACCGCGGCGCCAAACAAACTGGGGTCCGTCTCGCCAAAGATACTGCTGGACGGCCGCACATCGGGCAACATGCACCGAGGGATTCCCAAAGGCGAAAGCAGGTCGATGTCCCAATCTTGGGTGTGGATGTTGAAAAGCATCGTGCGCGACGCGTTGGAAACATCCGTTGCGTGGACCCTGCCGCCGGTCAACCGGTAAAGGAGCCAGCAATCTATGGTGCCGGCGCACAATTCGCCGGCTTCAGCGCGGCGCTGACCGTCGGGGGTGTGGTCCAACAGCCAGCGGACTTTGGTGGCGGAGAAATAGGCGTCGATTACCAACCCGGTCCGCTCCCGGACAATCGGCTCCATTCCCCGCTGCTTTAGCTCCTCGCATAGCCGGGCCGTGCGGCGGCATTGCCAAACAACGGCCGGCGCCACGGGCTGCCCGGTAACACGGTCCCAGACCACCGTGGTTTCTCGCTGGTTCGTGATGCCGACGGCCGCCAACTGTTGGGGCTCGATACCCGCCGAAGCCATGGCCTCTCGGGACACGGCCAAGGTCGACTGAAAGATCTCCTCCGGGTCGTGGCTGGCCCAACCGGGCTCCGGATGGTACTGGGTAATCTCACGCTCGGCCCACGCGACCACTCGGCCATCGCGGCCAAAGATCAAAGCGGCCGACCCGGTGGTGCCCTGGTCGACCGCCATGACGTAATTCTGTTGATTTCCTTGCTGAACCATGGCTCTCGCCGGCCGGGGCATCCAAATGGAAAACGAACTGGTGATCAACGACTACGTCACCACCAGCGGAGAGAGCAATCCAGGGTCCCGGGGCAACTTGTAGGGCTGTAGTTGGAGTTTGAGCCGGGCGAACTCAACCAGAGTAGGGCATATCCGGAGCCCAAGTTCCGGACGTTCTACATGACGGCCTGCTGTTCCGATGGGATGTCGGTTATGAACATGCGGCCGGGTAGGTGGGTAATCATCAGGTCCGGCTTGCTTTCCTCGACCACGGTTTGCAGCGTCACGCCGCAGGCCCAGAACACAGGCACCTCTCCGGGCAGAATTTTGGGGCCCGCCGCCCACTCCGATTTCGACAGGTCGTCGATGCCTATGGCCGCGGGATCGCCTATGTGAATTGGGGCGCCGTGATGGCCGGGAAACCTGGAGGATACCTGCACTGCCCGGGACACCTGGTGGTTGGGTATGGGGCGCATGGTGACAACCAAAGGCCCGCTGAAACGTCCGGCGGGAACAGTGGGGATATTCGAGCGGTAGATGCCCGACCCCGATTCCTCTCCCTGTCGCCACCGGGGCACAATTCCCGCCCCTTCCAGGGCGCTCTCGAAGGTGCCGCTGCACCCCATGAGGAAAGTCACCAGATCTTCCCGCCAGTATTGGAGTATGTCCGAGGGCTCGTCCACCACCTCACCCCTGACCGTTACGCGATACCCGGCCACGTCGGTGCGGATGTCGGCGCCGCCGGCCAGGCTCATGACCATCGGGTCTCCGGGGTCCAGAACCTCCAGCAACGGACACGGTTTGGGATTTCGCTGGCAGTAGAGGAGAAAGTCGAAAGCGAGGTCCCGGGGTAAGATGGCCACGGCTGCGTTGGTGTAGCCAACGCAGAGGCCGGTGGTACGTTGGGTCCACTTACCTTCCCGGAATATCCGGCGGGCCTCCGCGGGGATGGCTGGCATCTCCTGACGCGTCAATGTCATGTCACTTCCCTCACTATCACCGTATTTTGGTACTAGCATACATCGCGGGCCTCCCCGGCACAACTTCCCCGCTCTCGCGTCTAGGCATCACCAATTGTGTCTCGTTATCGCCGACGGTCCCAGCGGTTCATCCGATCTTGAACCCGGCGAATTGGGGGTCAACCAAATGCCGGTCGACCACGCTCAGGTCGATTGCCGGACAGATGTTCACATCCTCAGGAGCTGAACCGCGGCTCCCGTTTCTCCAGAAACGCGTTCATGGCCTCCTGAGGATGGCCGCTGGTGAAGCCCAGGGCAAAGGCCTTGATGCTATACTCCGCGGCCTGCTCATCACCCAGCTCCAGCCACTTGACGATGATGTCTTTCTGGGCCGCAAGAACCTGTGGGCTGATTCTCCGGAACCTTCCCGCGGCCTCAAAGGCGGCCGCATTCACGGCGTCCTTGGGGACCACCCGGTCCACCAGCCCCATGTCCAGGGCTTCTTGGGACGTTACGGAATCGCCGGTCATGATCATATGCCGGGCCCGGCCCAGCCCTATGGTCCTGGGCAGCAGGGACGCCTCGATGACCGAGGGCACCCCTGCCACGACCTCGGGCAGGCCAAGTACGGAATCTTCCGAGACGATGCGCATGTCGCAGGCCAGGACCAGCTCTAGACCGCCGCCCAGGCAGAGGCCGTTGATGGCGGCGATGACCGGGATGGGCAGGGTCAGCACCTTGCGGATGACCTGGTGCAGGGTGCGTATGAACTCCTCGGCCGTTTGTGGCGTCAGTTTCCGCATCTCATATAGGTCAACCCCCGCGGTGAACGCTCGCTCTCCGGCGCCCCGCAGCACCAAAGTCGTGATGTTGGCTTCTGCCGCCACCTCATCCAGCCCCTTGCTCAGGCTTTGAAAAAGCTCCAATCCCAGCAGGTTCAGATCGGTGCGTCCCTCCAGAGTCAGGACCGCCGTGGAACCCTCTAGCTGCTTGGATACCTGGGACATGGGTCTACCTCCCAACCGGATTTAGCGGGGACCGTCTCGAGCATCGCCCATTTCGGTGGCATAGCGCACCATCTCACGCTTATCCCTTCGGGGTGCGCGAGCGGTTGCAGTGAGACATCCCATTGAAATTTGAATATGAGCGAGGTGGACCCGGAAGACTGTACAGGTGTTCAAGCGAGAGTCCACCTACTATCTATCGTCCTGCCCCATTTCATGTACCACAGGCAGGGGCTCTTGCCTCAAAAGTATCCTGAAATGTGTCACCCCGAGTGAAGCGAGGGGTCTGGGGTGGTGAGTCTAGGCTGCCATGGAGGAACCCCGCCCCGGATTCCTCGTCGCTTCGCTCCTCGGAATGACAGTTTTGAGGCAAAGCCCAGGCAGGGCGTTCTTACAGGCTCACCCGGCCGGGCTCCCGAGTGAGGGTCAAGAAAGTTGCCGCCGGCCAAATCTGAAGCCGGCCAGCCCCACCCGCTGGAGGGTTTCAGAACTGGGTTGACCGGTCTCAGCGTCCCACCCGGCAGCCTGGTAGTATTCCCCGCGCCATTTTCCCAAGTACGGGCCCAGAGGGAGCGCCTTGCCGCTGGCAGGTCCGCTGGGGATAGAAAGGAGACGCTCGCTGATGTCGAAGTCCGATTCGGGTTGATAGCCCCGGAAAAAGGAGATGAGGCGCTGCAGGTTGACGATGCGTTCCCCGACCAACAACGCGTCGGCCCGATCGAGGGGCGCCCATCCCGCCGCGGCATTGATGGCCGCCAAGTTCAGGTCCAGGTTACCCTCAACGCCGGCCATTGCGAACTCGCAGACGCCGATGCAGTCCCTCCACAGCTTCAGACATTGGCCCTGAACCATGGGCTCACCGACCCCTTCGACCATGTCGAGAGGGAAGGTCTGAGGGTAGCCAATATCCGGCTCGCCGTCTTTGGCGCGGCTGGAGGAACTCCGGTAGAAGCTTGAAGGGAACTGCGGGGCCGATCCCGCTTGCGACACGATATGCTTGGAAAAAAGCGCGGCCGGATGGTGGCGAAAGTCGTGCCCTTGGAAACCGACTCCCCGCATGTGGACCGCCAGGTCTTCAATCCCGAACTTTCGCCCCGTCTCTCGCATCCCGTCCGCCAGGATTGTGCCGATGCCTTCGCGGTGGGCTGCCTTGTACAGAAGGTCGATAACCGCCTCATGATTTCCCCAGGTGAGATCAATGCCGTCGGTATCTTCCAGCGTCACACGGCCGGTGTTGAACCCCTCCATGAGCA
>CAJWBT010000018.1 GCA_913020235.1 uncultured Chloroflexota bacterium | reverse complement strand
GGTATCCCAGAGGGTCGGTTGTTCAGGGAAATCAGTTTGATCTGGGGAATTCCGGCTAACGTGCCCCCCTTGACGCGTTCCGGCAACCCGCTCAGAATATAAGGGCGAAGGGCGCCTTCCGGCGACAGAAGCGAGGCGGCCCGGCGCGTTGCCCCGTGGTGTAGTGGTAGCACGTCAGCCTTTGGAGCTGAAATCCCTGGTTCGAACCCAGGCGGGGCAGCCAGCTCCTCTCCAAGCTCGTGCTGCCATGCGCAAGTGCAGGTGCGAATAATTACCGTCGCAGGAGAAACCCGTATGGCACCAATCCGTGGGTGGCCACGGGCCGTGATGTCACAGCTAACACGCGACGTACGCAGAATCGCTAGCCGCCGAAGCGTGACGATGTTTTACATTGGCAGGACGGTTAACCTCAGCGCCACGGCGAGCCGTCACCGATGCGACGACATTATCCCGATTTACGAAACCACTAGCGTCAATAATGTACAGGCCGTGGAGGAATATTTGATTAATTACTTCTACGAACACCCAAAAAACGACAACGATGCTGCGCATTCGGGAGGAGGCGTGACAGAGGGTTATTGGAATTATGTGTACGTCGCCATATGGCGCTGAGTCCCGACTGTCTCCAGAGAGGTACATTTCCGGTTTGTCGTTAACTCTCGGGAAAACGAGTTGAACCCTCCTCACGTCCACGTCTGGGTCGGCAACCAAGATGTGTGCCGCATCGGGTTGAACAGTGGGATGTTCATGGAGGAGCCTCCACCCGGCGAGCTTCGGCCCATACTCGCAGCCTATAGCAGGCACGCTGAGGCCATTCGCCAGTCCTGGGACAACATACACCATAGGTAGAACGAGCACATGAGCACAGTTCTCGTCAAAAACGCAGACCGGATGATGACCTCAGCAGAAATGCTTGTAGAGGGAATCGAGATCACCTTCGCCGACGGACGTAGGGGACTGGTTCCTATCAGCAACATCCCGGAGGTCAATGAGTTCAAGAACCTCGCCAGTATTGAGCTGCCGAACCCCTACGAGGTGGTGCTCGTCACGAAAACCGGTGAAACTGTCGAGCTGCCCTGGGACTTCGTTCGACATTACTGCGACGCTTCCTACCGGCCAAGGGCCGAGGCCGTCGCGTCGGCGGGCAGGCATGCAGTTGGTCTTCGCATCCGGCAGCTAAGAGAATCTGCCGGATTAACGCAGGAAGCTCTGGCCAAGGCAGCCGGCATCGGCCGGGTGACCCTGGTCCGAATCGAGAAGGGGGAGCAATCGCCTAGGTATGAGACCCTTGTGTCTCTGGCGCAGGCCCTGGGGCGGCCGATGAGGGAACTGGTGGGTAGTGCAGAGGGTTCTGCGTAGGTATATCCAGGCCGAGCGAGTCATGCTCAGGGGCTTTTTGGCGTTTGACAGCATCAGGGGCAGGTGTTAACGTTTTCCCCGATGCACGGTAGCTTCGGGCACAAGGGTCTCTTTTGGGAATTCTCGGCTGAGGCTCCCGAGCCCGGTATCCAGGCACCGTGCCCCTTTGGCAGCACCCAGCGCGCCCGCGACCCCACCAGGGGTGTATTCAACGGCGACACCGGGTTGCAGCCGGAGCAACGGCTGAGAAAGCGTCGCCGCTGGCAAAGGCCATCTTTCAGCCGCGGCACACCACGTTTCGTAATCTAGCATCGGGAGGCGTCATGGGAGAAATTGACGGCGGGCATCTCTTCGCCAAAGCCCTGAAACATGAGGGGATTGAGTACGTATTCACTTTGAACGGCGGGCACATTTATGACCTGTACGAAGGTTGCGTCGACGAAGGCATCCAGGTCATCGACGTTCGCCACGAACAGGTAGCGGCCCACGCGGCGGAAGGCTGGGCGAAGGTTACCGGCAAACCCGGAGTGTGCATCGTCACCGCGGGCCCCGGCGTCACCGACGCGGTCACGGGAATCGCCAACGCCTTCCAGGCTCCCAGCCCCATGATTGTCATCGGAGGCAACGCGGACATCAAGGAGCACCTGAAGGGAGGCCTCCAGGACTTCGACAGCGTCACTTTCTTGAAGCCGATCACCAAGTTTGCCGAGCAGGTCAAGCGGACAGAGCGGATACCGGAATACCTGGCTGAAGCCTTTCGCATGGCCACCACGGGAATCCCCGGCCCCTCGTACCTGGAGATTCCGAGAGACATCGTAGTTGGCAAGGTCGACGAGTCGGAGGTCAGATATCCTCAGAGTTACAGGACCGAGGCGATGGCTTACGGTGACCCCGATTACGTCGCGAAGGTGGTGGACATCCTCAAGACAACGGAGCGGCCCATGGTGCTGGCCGGCTCCGACATCTGGTGGTCCGGGGCCTCCGAGGAACTGCGCGAGTTCGTCGAGATGATAGGCTCTCCCGTGTTCCTGAATGCCATGGGACGCGGCGCCATTCCCGCCGGACACCCCAATCTCGGCGGCCTGGGACGCCGCTACGGTCTGGTCAAGTCGGACACGGTCATCCTGATCGGCACTCCCATAGACTTCAGACTGGGGTACGGTTCCGATAACATGTTCCCTCAGAACCCCAAGCTGATCGAGATCATGATGGACCCCGGCAAGATAGGAATGAACCGGGACGTGGATGTCGGCCTGGTTGGAGACTCCAAAGCCATCCTGGGCCAGATAATGGAAGAACTCCGGAAGACCGGCTACAAGTCTCCGGGGAATGACTGGGTCGAAGAGGTCATGACCGAGGACCATGCGCTGAAGGCCGCCGACGAGCCGATGCTGAACAGCGACCAGAACCCCATCCACCCCATGCGGGTGATGAAGGAACTGGGGGACTTCCTGGAGCCAGACGCCACGGTCATCGGAGACGGCGGGGATTTTGTCACCTTTGCCGCCCGGGCGCTGGGAATCAACGAGGCCGGCCACTGGCTGGACCCGGGGGCTTTCGGCTGCCTTGGAGCGGGCAGCGGCTTCGCCATGGCGGCCCAACTGGCCAGGCCCGGCAAGCAGGTCGTCATCATCTACGGTGACGGCGCCTTCGGCCTGACTGGGTTCGACATCGAGACGTTCGTCCGGTTCAACCTGCCGGTCGTCTCGATCTTGGGCAACAACGGGGCCTGGAACCAGGTGACCCAGGGCGTCCTCCGCCGCGGCGGGCGCGCCATCGGTACCTACCTGTCCCAGGACACCGACTACGCCAAGGTCATGCAGGGCCTGGGTGGCTACGGCGAGAGGATCACCGACCCGGCCGAGATCGGGCCCGCAATAAAGCGAGCATTCGCCTCCGGCAAGGCTGCGTTACTGGACGTGGTGACGGACCCCGAGGTTTCCTACGGGAACATGGCGGGCCGGTCGAGGCAGCAGCGAACCTACTGACGCGGGCTTGGCAGAGTTGTGCCGGCTTCCAACGACGAGGCCGGCCGAACGGAGCCCTGGCACAAGCAGGCTCATAGATCGAGGTACTCTAGTATTACGGCTTCACGGAGAAACGGTGGCCCGATGGGCCACCGTTTCTGGATTCTACTCAAATGCCTCGATTTCTTCCGGTTACCGGGGCCCAGGCCGGGGCCTGGGTCATATGAACTTGGCGTACCGGTCAACGATGGGGATCACGGCCTCGCGCTCTTCCGACCGCAGAGAGAAAATCACCCGGTCCACGCCGGCCTCTTCCATCCTCTGGATCAAGTCCGGGTTCGGCCGGGTGCCGAAAGTGCTTATTGAGATGGACGCCGGGTCGCGGCCAGCCTTCTCGGCCTGCCCCTTAAGCATGGTAATTTTCTCAGCCAGGCTGGGACCCTGGGAGGACCTGCCGCCGAGTGGCATCCAGCCGTCGCAGTACTCCACGACCCGGTCGAAGGTGGTGGCGCCGTCACCCCCCATGATGATGGGAGGATGGGGCAGCTGCACCGGCTTTGGGTAGGACCAGATCTTGTCGAAGTTGACGAACTCCCCATGGAACTCCGCCTCGTCCTTGGTCCAGATCTCTTTCATGGCCAGAATCCGTTCCCGCAGCAGCCGCCAGCGGCTCCTGGGTCTTGTGCCGTGGTGGCCCATTTCCTCCGCGTTCCAGCCGCCGCCAATGCCGAAGATGAAGCGCCCTCCCGAGAGCCGGTCGAGGCTGGCGACTTCCTTGGCGGTGACGATAGGGTCCCGTTGGACCATCAAGCAGATGCCCGTTCCCAGCTTCAAGCTGGTGGTGGCGGCCGCCGCTGCCGTCAGCGCCACAAAAGGATCGTAGGTGTGCCAGTACATCTTCGGCAGGTCGCCGCCACCGGGAAAGGGCGTTTGCCGGGCCGCCGGGATGTGGGTATGCTCCGGAACCCACATGGACTCGAATCCTCGTTCTTCCAGAAGGCGCGCCAGATCATCGGGCCGGATTGAGTAGTCGGTGGAGAACATGTATGCGCCAAACTTCATGAGTTCCTCCCGGATGGGGGTCGGCATTCACCAAAAGTCGCTAAGGGAAATTGACGAGTAATTATAGCACTGCGGTGGGGGCTCGACCTATGAGAGAGCCGGACAGGGCCCTGAACCACGGGACCGGCATCTACCCAACTCGGTCCATCGCGACGGCCACTGCTGCCAGTTGAATAATCCTGAGCGTAGCGACACGTGCCTCCGCCGGCCGGCGGCATGATGGCAGGCGTGATTGTAGCTCTACTACGGCGACTCCGGGGGCCGCTGACGAATGCGGCGCTGATTTCGTGGTCCCTGAAGCTCTATCCCATGCCCCCACCCTGCGTGAACCGATGGCTCCTCGTTCGGCCACGCCCGTTGACCAACCCGCCTGGCGGCGGTTATATTAGGCTGCATCCGGAAGAGAAGAAGGGTAGAAAGCTTCCAACTTTGGGTGCGAGGCCGTCCCGTTTGTATGCGTTGATCCTGGCCGGCGGCAAGGGAGAGAGGCTCCGGCCATTGACCGATAACCTTCCAAAGCCGATGGTGCCTCTTTGTGGCAGGCCCATCCTGGCGCACCAGGTGGACTGGCTGAAGGGGGCCGGCGTGACCGACGTGGTCTTTCTGGCTGGTTACCTTTGGGAGTCCATCCGAGAGTACTTCGGCGATGGCCAGCGGTTCGGTATCCGAGCCCACTACAGCGTCGAAGAGACCCCGTTAGGCCGCGGCGGCGCGATCCGCAAGGGCCTCCCGCTGGTGCCCGAGGCGGAACGCACGGTGGTGGTGCTCAACGGCGACATCATCACCGCCGAGCGCCTTGAAACACTGTTGGACCGGCACCGGGAGAAGAAAGCGGCCAGTCAATCTCATCTGGCGACAATCATGGTAGTACCCATGGTCAGCCCCTATGGCCTGGTGGACCTGGACCGTCGGGACCAAGTGGTGGGGTTCCGGGAGAAGGTGGAAATGCCCTACTGGATCAACGCCGGCATCTACCTCCTGGACCCTGGCATCGCTCCCGAGCTACCCGAGATAGGCGACCACGAAACCGAAACATTCCCACGCCTGGCCCGTGCCGGCAAGATAGCGGCGTTCAAGACCCAATCCTTCTGGCGGAGCGTAGATTCTTTCAAGGACCTCCAAGACGCCGAAGAGTACCTGAACCGCCAGGACCCGGCGTGACCCGATGACGATCGACCGCAGGCGGGTTCGAACGCACTCCAGACGAGTTGAAGAATAAGAATGACCGGCACGGTATCAGACATCGCCAGCAGAATTCGAGCCAACGTCGAGCAGGTATTGGTCGGCAAGGGAGAGGTCATTGACCTGTGCCTGGCGGCCATCCTCAGCAACGGCCATATCCTTATCGAGGATGTTCCCGGCATCGGCAAGACAACCCTGGCCCGCGCCCTGGCGGACTCGATAAGTTGCAGCTTCAAGCGAATCCAATTCACACCAGACTTGATGCCATCTGATATCACCGGCATCCATTACTTCAATCAGAAGACCGGCGAATTCGAGTTCCGGCCCGGCCCGGTGGTCGCCCAGGTTGTGCTGGCCGACGAGATCAACCGGGCCACTCCCCGGACCCAGTCAGCCCTCCTGGAGGCCATGGCGGAGCGCCAGCTGAGTGTCGACACTACGACCATACAGCTGCCTGCCCCGTTCCTGGTCTTGGCCACTCAGAACCCAATCGAGCTGGAGGGCACCTTCCCGCTGCCCGAGGCCCAACTCGACCGATTCCTGCTCCGGTTGCGGCTGGGCTACCCGGAGGAGGCACAGGAAGAGGAGATGCTGTCACGCTTCCAATCGGCGGACCCGCTGGCCGGCCTTCAACCGGTGGCAGCAGCCGACCAGATTCTCGGCTTCCAGTCCAAGGTGCGGGAGGTGCACCTCGATCCAGTGCTGCGAAACTATCTGGTCCAACTGGTGCAAGCCACGCGGCAACATCCGGACGTGGAGCTGGGCGCCAGTCCCCGGGCCAGCCTGGGCCTATACCGGTGCAGCCAGGCGCTGGCGGCGATCCAGGGGCGGGAGTACGTATCCCCCGACGACGTGAAGCGGCTGGCCCCCCACACCCTGTCCCACCGCATCATCCTCAAGTCCCAGGCACGATTGCGGGAGCGCACCCAGGTAAGCATCATCCACGAACTGCTTGAGCGGCTTCCAGTGCCGGTCTAAGCACGTCCGCACATCGGGTTTGACGAATGCCATCACCCTGAAGATGGCTCTCGACACAGGCCTTGCTGATCCCAATGAGAATTGAACGTAAAGTGTATTGCCCCGGCTTCCGCATGGCAGAACAACATCCTCTTCTTCCTTCTCGCGGTGACTCTCTATGGCGGGTCAGATGAAAAAGCAAATTTGGCGAAATAGCTAGGCCGGCGGCCGCCCTATGCAAAGCGATCTGTGGCTGCTAGTCAGCGCCCTCCTGGTATTCCTAGGCCTGGTGGCAAGCCAGGGCTTATTGCTGGTCGTAGGCTCGCTGGTCATCATCATCTGGCTGGCTACCAGGCTGTGGGGGCGCTACGCATTCCGGCGGGTGAGTCACGCCCGTTCCCTCTCCCGGCACCGGGCTTTCATCGGAGACTCCCTGGAGTACACCGTTACCCTCTCCAACGACAAGCTCCTACCGCTCATTTGGGTGGACATCCAGGACGCCTTTCCCGAAGGGCTCGAGCTGCCGGGAGCCAATCTGCGGGCCAGCAACATGGAGGGGACCAGGCAGCACGGCATCACCACATCGCTGCTCCCCTTCCAACAGGTGACCTGGACCTACGCCCTGCATTGCGCCGCCCGGGGGTATCACCGCATCGGCCCGGTGCGCCTGCGCAGCGGGGACATTTTCGGGTTCAGCGCCGCGGAGACAAAGCTCACCGAGATGGATTACGTGCTGGTATACCCGCGCATCGTCGACCTGGGACAACTGGCGCTACCCGCAGAGCATCCTTTGGGAACCGGCGCGGGGCGGCACCCACTGCATCGGGACACGACGCGGTTCATGGGCCAACGCGAGTACCATCCCACCGACCCGATGAAGCACATCGACTGGAAGGCCACCGCTCGAACATCCCAGCTACAGACCAAGGTATTCGAGCCCATAGTTTCCCTGAACGTGCTGGTGGCGCTAAACGCCACGACCAGCGAGCACCCTTGGGAGGGAACCAACCGACGATTGTTCGAGCGTGCCGTAACCGTCGCGGCTTCGGCGGCGGAACATGCCTCCCGCCAAGGCTATAGTTTCGGCGTGGTAAGCAACGCCGTCGCCACGTATTCGGGCAAATGGCTCAGTGTACCCGTGGGGGCCGCATCGTCCCAGCTCTCCTTGGTGCTCGAGGCGCTGGCGATGGCCGGGCCGTACGCGGTGACCTCCTTGACCCGGGTGCTGCAGTCCGAGCGGGGCTCGATGCCGCCGGGAACCACCGTGGTCCTGGTAACCGCGGTAATCACCGGCACCCTGGCTCAAGACGTGGCCGTGATGAAAGAGCGCGGTTACCGCGTCCTGGTGCTGTACGCCGGCGACGGTGGCCCCGAACTGAAGATACCGGATGTCCCCGTCTTCTTGGCGGGGCCGGCCCTCGACCCATTGGAGGAGAATGAGCGGCTTCTGGCGAACTAGCGCCGTCATCGGGGTAGGTCTGTTCCTGGAGACCTGCGCCTTCTACCTGGTCATAACCGTCGTCAGCGCCCTCCTTGGCGAGGCGGACGCCGCTCTGTCCTTCTGGCTGGTATTCGTGGCCTTGCTGTGGGCTTTCCTGCTATCCGGCTATGTGCAGTCTCTCTCCCTCTCCCGCGGCCTCCGTGGGGCGGCCGGGCTGACCGCCAGTGTGCTATCCCTGCTGGTCCTGTCTGAATTGAACTCCGGTCTGGGACCAACGTCGTGGGGCAACGTCGTAGGGGGAGACATAGATACCGCCGTTTCCCTATTCATGGGCCTCGTTTTCCTGGTGCTGCTATGGTGGCGGGGGGTGACCATGGCCCACGATGAAGTGACCCTGGACACGGTGCGTTCCTCGTTCCAGTGGGGCCTGATCGCGCTGTTGGTCGGAGTGATGCTGGGAAGCTTGAGTTCAGCCATCACGATCAGCGGTTACCTGATAGTGAGCTTCATCGGGGTAGGCCTCTCCGGCCTATCCATGGCCCGCTTTGCCTGGGAGGCCAAGGATTCACAGGGAATGCCGGCAGCCTGGTGGGTCCCCATCGGAGCCAGTGTCGGGGCGGTGATCGCCCTGGCCCTGATAATCAGCGCGGCGGGGATGGGTGGGCTGGACGACGTCACACGGACGGCCCTGAAAATGGCCGGCAACTTGGGCTTCCTGGTGCTTAGCCCCGTCATTTTGGCCGTGGGGTACCTGGCGGGCCTTCTAGTGGGTCTGGCCAACCTGGTCTCTAGTTGGTTCGGCGGCGGCGACCTGAGCGGGCTGGAAAACATAGAGGAGCAGATGCGCGAATTCCACCTCCAAATGCGCGAGGAAGCGGGTGATAAAGGGCCGCCCGTCGTGCTGGTGCTGCTCCTTAAGGGGGCCGCATTCCTGGCCGCCGTCTTGTTGACGGGATGGCTGGTGTACCGTATCTTCCGCTTCCAAGGGTTGCGGAGGCAGGCGGACGATGCCCAAGAGACGAGGGAGTCGACGTTCAGCTGGAGCAGGACGAACCGGGACCTTTCGGCGTTGCTGGCCGAATGGTGGAACAGCCTGCCGGTGGTGGGCGCCAAGCAGCCGAAGGGCGCCACCGACCCCAGCAACCCCCGGGAGTTCTACCACGGACTGCTGGCGCTGGCCGCCAAGCTGGGCCGCCCTCGACAGGAGTGGCAGACCCCGAAAGAGCACCAGCACACGCTGCTGGGGTTGCTCCCCGGAGAGCCGGTGGACCGGATTGTGGATGCGTTTCAGCTTTCCCACTACGGCCGAGTGCCGGCGAACGAGCGGGAGCTTGACCGCCTGCGGCAGGACTGGACGACACTCAACGAGCTTCCGGGGGAGTGGTGGATGGGGCAGGGCAAGGCATAGGCCCCCCTTGGCCTGCCTCTGCCTCTCGGAGAGTCTTCAAGTGTTGACAAGTGTATACAATTATGCCAACGTGTATACATGTTGATCTTGGACGCTGACGGCCTTATCAAGCTTTACCAGGCCGGCGTACTGGAACAGGTAGCCCGAGTGTATGAGTGTATCATTCCTGGCGGCGTTTACCGAGAGGCGGTCACCAATGCAAAGGAGCGGCGGTATCCTGACGCCGAGCCGATAGATAAGATCGTCGTTGGTTACATAGAAGTCATTCAACCGACCGGATTGGGCGAAGGCGATGCAGAGCAACCGCCACAGTTCGGAGCAGGTGAAACAGAAGCGGTGTCCTTGGCCTTGGAAACTCAATCAGGGCCACAACAGATCATCGTCAGCGACGACCGCCGGTTTCTGACATACTTGACCACCCTCGGCGTTCCTTTTCTCCCTCCTTCGGACCTCATAGTCGAGATGGTCACGCAGGGCTTTCTGAGTTCGCCTGAGGGGGTGGACGCTCTTGATCACCTGCGGCCTTTGGTCCGACCGGTGCATTACCAACAGGCGATTCGGCGTATCAAAGAAGAGGGCTTGCCATGACCAGCAAATCGGTACCCGTGCGAATGCCGGCGAATCTGCTCGAATTGGTGGACCTGTTTAGTCGGGATCAGCGGACCGACAGGTCCGTGATCCTGCGCCAATGGCTCTACCAAGCGGCAGAGGTATACGCCGTCAAACTGGTGGGGGAGGGCCGGATGAGTATAGGCCGCGCCGCCGAGCTTCTGGACATGACCCACTACGACATCTATCGAATAGCCGAGGATCATGGGATAGAGCTGGGAGCGACGGAGGAACAGCACCGGCGGTCGCGGGAACACGCTAAGCTGCTTCGACCCCGCTAATAGCGTTCGTTATTCCATAGTCGCTGTTAACCGCTGGGTCTTTAGTTCCTCTATGTCACCGTCCGGCCCGGCACGGTCAAAGCCTAGCCCCACTGCTCGCTCAACATCCTGCCGGGCCTCAAGGTGGTTGCCGGTCCATCTTGGTGGGCCGTTGTACAAATGTCACTCTAGGAAACCGGCGCAAACATAAGCTGCTTCCTCACCGTTCTCTCCGGCGGATATGCGCCTACCGAAAGTGGGGGATCACGTGGCGGGCGATAAGTTCCATCAGGGCGGTTATCGCCGGGATGTCGCCCGAGTTGTGAGCCAGAACCACGTGCTCCACGCCGGCGGCCTGGTAGGCCTCGACGGCGGCGATTATCCCGTCAGAGTTTTCCCCGGAAACCCGGGCTCGGCTCTCCGCCCGCTCGCTGGAAGGCCCCCCGTGGACCTCCACCTCAACCCGGGCGGACATCGTTATCGTGTTCGGGTCCCGTCCGGCGGCAGCGGCCAGTTCCTGGACCTCGCGCCGGCCTATGCTGAAAGCTTCCGGGGTAATACCGCTGGGGTGCCAACCATCGCCCACGGTTGCCGCCCGGCGGAGGGCCCCCGGGCTGGAGCCCCCGACCCATAGGGGTATGTGAGGCTTCTGCAAGGGTTTGGGGGAGAAGTGCAGGTCGGAAAAGTTCCAACGGCGGCTGTGATAGCTGGGGTTGGGGTTGGTCCACAGCTCTTTCATGATGGCGATGCTCTCGTCGGTAAGTGAGCCCCTCTGGCGCAGCGGGATACCCAGGGCCTCGAACTCCTCGGTCATGGCGCCTACACCTACGCCCAAGGTTAGCCTGCCGCCGGAGATTTGATCCAGGGTGGCGGCGTACTTCGCCAGCTCCACCGGGTTGTGGTAAGGCAGCACCAGGACCGACGTGCCCAACACAATCTTTTTGGTGGTGGCAGCCAGGTAGGAGAGGGTGCAAAGCGGATGGTAGTAGGGCTTGTCCGCCAGGCGCTGGCCGATGTACCCGTTATTGAACAGGTGGTCCATTACCCACAATGAATCGAAGCCAAGCTCCTCGGCCAGGGGGCCCAGGGCCAGTACTTGCTGAGGGTCTTCGACCCCCCAGTTGTTCGGAATACTCACACCGAATTTCATGGCGTCCCCCGGCATTTAGCAATCAGCTATCGGCTATCAGCCGTCAGCCACGAGGCAACTCCAGCTGACCCGACCGGTGAGAGCTGAGTGGACTACCCGGTCTTGATGGCCTGGACCAGCCGGGCGGTCTCGATGGCCGACACGGCAGCGGTGCTGCCGATGTTGCCCGCTTTCCCCCCGGCCCGGTTCAGCGCCTGGTCCATGTCTTCGGTGGTCAGTACCCCAAAGATGGTGGGAACCCCGGTCTCCAACCCCACGGCCCCGGTGCCACCGGACGCTTGCCCGGCCACCATGTCATAGTGGCCGGTCTCGCCGCGGATGACCGCCCCCAGACAGATGACCGCGTCGTACCGCCCTGTCTGGGCAAATGTCTTCGCTACCATCGGCAGCTCGAAAGACCCGGGCACCCAGGCAACGCTGATGTCGTCGTCGCGAACGCCATGGCGCGCCAGGGTTTCTACCGCCCCGGTCAGCAACAGGCGAGTCACCACCTCGTTGAACCTGGCTACAACCACCGCCACCCGAAGTCCTTCCCCGTTCAAGTTTCCCTTCAGCTTTTTGGGCAAGCTACCTACTCCTGGTCCAAAGTTGGCCGGGATCGGCCATCAATGTCGCCGCTCCCTGAAACAGGACCCATTCCCGCTTCCATCACCTTCTCCGGCAACTGCTCTTCGGTGACGGCTCCGGTAAGCCGGGTGTATTCGTTAACAATGATGAAAGGCACCGGCCGGACCCCGTAGGCTTGAGCCAGCGCCGGGAACTCCTGAATCTCGACCATCGCCGTTCGGGTCTTTACGTAAGGACCGTTGCGGCTCTGATTTGCCCCGGTTTCCAATCAGAGGTTGCGCCGTCATGAAATGGGCTCCCGCGAAGCTAACATCCCGGCCGGCCTGACGGGAACCAGCGACGAAACCGGCCCAGCCGGACTAACAGTTTACACGGGAACTCTCCGGTTATCCACCCTCGTTGAGCTTGCCGCGTAAGGTGAACAGCCGCTGCAGCAAGGTGAAACAGGAGGCCACCGCGATGAACAGCAGGACCCAAACTATCTGGTCGACGAGCAAGCCAACCCCCAGAAGCACCACCCGCTCCGAGCGGGTCATCAGCCCGGAGCGAATGAAGACCCCCAGCCCTTCGCCCCTCGCGCGCAGGTAGCTAACCCCTTGAGAGAATACCAACGCCAATAGAAGGACCACGATGAAGAATAGCCGGCGGTCGTCGCTGAAGCCGGCCTCAAGGGCGTAGATGGCCAAACCCAGGAAGAGGGCCGCCTCACTCAGCCGGTCGAGCACCGAGTCCAGGAGGGCGCCGAAGGCGTTGGCCGTGCCGGTCAAGCGGGCCAGCGCGCCGTCAAGGGCGTCCAGCACTCCGCCCACCAAGAACACGATGCCCCCGGCAAAGAGCCAGCCAAAGCCGACCAGACAAGCGGCCGCCACGGACAAACCGAACCCCAGAAGGGAGACTGCGTTGGGGGTAAGTCGCAGCGCCCGAAAGAACCGAGCGCCCGGCAACTCGAAGTAACGAGAGACCGCAGCCCTAAACTGCTCTCTTCCGGGCACGGCCATTGACTGCTTTTAGACAGTAATCGTAGTAGTCCTCCACCTGGGAGGCCACCACATCCCACCGGTACTGTTGCACGATCTTATGGCCCCTGGCCCCCATGCGCTGCGCCAACTCCGGGTTTGCCACCAGCAAGGTGAGGGCCCTGGCCAGATCTTCGGAGTCTTTGGGCTTAAATAGCAGGCCCTGCTGCCCGTGAGTCACGATTCCGCGGTAGCCCTCGATATCGGAAGCTACCACGGGCTTACCCGCCGCCATGGCTTCTAGCAAGACGATGCCGAAGCTTTCCGCGCCGGTGGCCGGAGAACAATAAATATGGGCGGTGGCATAGTAGCGGGCCAGGTCTTCCGAGGACACCCTGCCGGCGAACACCACGTCCTGCAGCCCGCGGGAACCGATGATCCGGTGGGAGTCCCTATCCGGGTTGCCCGGCCCCACCACCAGGAGACGAATGTTGGGCAAGTCCCATTTCAAGCGGCTGTACGCTTCCAGCAGGTACTTCAGTCCTTTCCGCTTCTCCAGACGGCCCACAAACAAGATGTTCGTCTTCCCGTCCTGGTACTCCGGCCAGGGAGTGGAATTACGGGTAAAGTGGTCCACGTCGATACCGTTGGGGATTATCCGGTAGTCGCCGGGGAAAGAGTTGTTCACGTACCTGAAGGCCGCCGGTGACACCGCGATCCCTCCGTCGAGGCGGTGGTACCACCGTTTGATGATGGGGTGGGTCAGCCGGTAAAGGTGTTGATGGCTGTACGACGCATGGAAGGTGCCCACGTTGACGGCGTTGGAAAATTCCAGGACGCAAAGAGGGAGAATCGGGGCCATGGGCTCGTGCAAGTGGATGATATCGAAGTCCTCGCGCTGGAGCAGGGCCCGCACCTTTGGGTACAGCCACCAGGAGAGGGAGACCCGGGCGATGGAGCCGCCGCTGGGCAGGGGGACCGACCTGCCCAAGGGTACGAACCGGTCGGCATCGAGGCACTGCCGGGTTGGCGAATGCGGGGCCAGTACCTGTACCTGATGCCCGGACCGGCCCAACTCGCGGGCTAGCTGTGCCACGTGAGCCGTCACCCCACCGGGCCAGGTGAAATCGTAGGGTGACACCATCGCTATCTTCAAGCAGTCTCTCCGCACCTAGGCACCGGGAGCGGACTCCCTTGGCCGGCGGCTAACCCTCACCGGCAATAAAGGCCTCTACCATCTCCCTGGCGACATCGTCGGTGTACTGTTTGGGCGGGGATTTCATGAAGTAGGCGCTGGGTCCCATCACCGCCCCTCCTAAGCCTCGGTCCAGCGCCAGCTTGGCGCACCGAATGGCATCCACCACCACCCCAGCGGAGTTTGGGCTGTCCCACACCTCTAACTTAGCTTCCAGGCTGATAGGAGCGCCGCCAAACACGCGGCCCTCCAAGCGGACGTAACACCACTTGCGGTCCTTGAGCCAGGGCACGTGGTCGCTGGGCCCGATATGTATGCTCGCTGGGTCAATGCCGTTGTCCATCTGAGAGGTGACCGCTCCGGTCTTGGAGATTTTCTTGGATACCAGCCGTTCCCGCTCCAGCATATTCAAGAAATCGGTGTTTCCACCGAAGTTCAGTTGGTAGGTGTTCTCGATCTCCGCCCCCCGGTCTTCGAACAGGCGGGTGAGCACCCGGTGAAGGATGGTCGCGCCCACCTGGGACTTAATGTCATCGCCGATGATCGGCAACCCCCGCTCCTGAAAGCGGCCCTGCCAGTACTCTTCTTTGGCGATGAAAACCGGGATGCAGTTGATCATACCGCACCTGGCGTTAAGTATCTGCTCCACGTACCACTTGGTGGCGTCCTCGCTGCCTACAGGCAGGTAGTTGATTACCACGTCAACTTCCCGGTCTTCGAGGATACCTACGATGTTGGCCGTGGGATGCTCAGACTTCTTCACCAGGTGCTTCACGTACTTGCCGATGCTGTCGTGAGTCATGCCCCGTTCTACGGTTACCCCCATGTGGGGGACCTCCGCGAACTTCAATGTGTTGTTCGGGCCGGCAAATATGGCCTCCGACAGGTCCTTGCCCACCTTGGCCTCGTCTACGTCGAAGGCGGCCACAACTTCGATATCTTCGATCCGGTAGTCGCCGATTTTCGTGTGCATTACGCCGGAAACCTCGCCGTCCTCCGGCAATTCCACGTACTTGTGAATACCCTGCACCAATGAGGACGCACAATTACCGACGCCGATAATGGCGACCTTTATCTTCCCCACAGATTACGCTCCTTTTTGGGCTTTCCGCCGGCCATCACTCACCGGGGCCAGCGGCTGAATTGTAGCAAGTTCCGTCAATTGTCACAAGGGGCCACGTTTCGAATTGCAACCAATGCACCTACGGAGACGGCACATTCTTTGCAGCTTTGATTCGACGGAGCCGTCGCCCCAGAGCCTTCTCTGGCCGGCCGTTCAACCTTCCGGCGTCCTCCGGCCTGCCGCCGGTGAACCTCTGGCAAAGGAAGAACGGACCCTAGATCGCCGGCTCACCGTCGCTGAAGAAACGGATGACCGCCGTCCGGTCGTCGTGGCGAAATCGCCCTCCCAGTTGGGCCGGCGCCCGGCCTTCCCGGAGGAGGGAGGTGATGGCCCGGTCAATCCGCCCGGCGGCTTCCAATGGAGACGCCGCCCCCCGGACCATATCCTCCATGTCCTTGCGCTGCAGGTTGTCGCTCAGCCCGTCGGTTACCAGAAGCAGGCGGGCGCCGGGCTCAATCTGAGCCTCCGCGTTGACAAGGTTCGCCAGGTTCGGGCCGGCCCCAATTGCTTTGGGCACGCTCACATGGAGAAAGCCGCCAACGCGCCCGGAGAGCTGTTGAGAGGAGCTGGGTCCGAACAGAAAGACCGGGCTGTCGCCCGCGCTGATGACGTTTAGGCGGCCGTTCAGGTAAAGGGCAACGGAGACGGTCGTCAGCAAGAAGCGGCCGCCCCCTACTTGGTAGAACTCCTCGTTGACCCGTTCCAGCACCTTCACGATGTCATCCGGGGAGCTGATCGAGACCTCGGCCAGCGCGTCCCTCACCGAGCGGCTGGCCTCCTCCCCGCCGCAGCCGGTAACCCCGTCCA
>CAJWBT010000017.1 GCA_913020235.1 uncultured Chloroflexota bacterium | reverse complement strand
GGAGCCAGGGCAGGTGGGCATGGCGGCCGTCCAACAGGGTGTTATGGGCGAAGGGAGTCAAGTAAAACGAGTCGGCGGACAAACCCTTCCCTGGGAACTGGGGCTCTGCCGCCTTGGCCGCGATGCGGCTGATGAGGCCCTGCTCCGGCCGAACCGCTCCCGGTCCGGCAGTCTCCGCGTCCCACCAGCCGCCGTTTTGAAGCAGCTTGGTCCAGAACTCTCCGGAGGAGTTGGCCTGGATCGAACCCCGCTTGAGGGCGAAGAGGGCGTCCGAGCTATCCTTGAGCATCTGTTGGTAGCTGGGCCAGGGTAGGCTGGCTTCTTTGCCCAGTTCCTGGGCCATGTTCAGCAGAAGGTCGGGGAAACTCCGGGGGTCCAACTCATGGAGAGGGTTGACCACCGGTTGCTGGAACCCCACGACCTCGTAGCCTGGCCCCGGCTCCGGAATGTCGGCGCCCCAGTCCTCCAGGTACACCCGGTCGGGCAGAACCAGGTCCGCCATGATGCTGGTCTCGTCGAAGAAGGGCGAGAAGCTGACGACGAACAGGTCGCTGGCCGAGGTCATTGCCTCTTTGAAGCCGACGGAGGCGGGCAGGCCATGGACCGGGTCCGCTTGATGCACCAGCAATAGTCGGGTGCCGCCGCCGCGCAAACCGCCCGCTTCGGTCATCCACTGGGCCAGGGTGGCCGACTGGCCGGAGGCGGGCGCCCCATCCAGCGGGCTGCCGGGATTGAACCTGATGCCACCTTTGGCGCCCACGCTTCCCACCAGGTAGTTGAGGGCGTAGATGGCCTCAAGGTTGAACAGGCCGTTACTGTGGGCCCCCGCCGATCCTCCGCCGATGGCCAGGCTGGGGTGCCCGCCGGCGAACTCCCGCGCCAGGCTTCTGATAGTGTCGACACGAGCCTGGCCTCCGATGGTCTCGGCGAGGAATACTTTGTCGGCCACGGCCTCCGGCCGGAAGGCTTCAAGCGCCGCCGCTCCCTGGCCACTGGTCAAGGCCCCGACGTTCACGCCGGCTGCTTGCAGGCCTTCGGAGATGATGACGTAGGCCAGGCTCAGGGCTAGGTGTCCTTCCCAGCCGGGCCGGATCGGGATCCACCGGTCGGCGTTGGCAGCCGTCATGGAGAAGCGGGGATCGACGTGGTAGAAGGTCCCACGCTCCCGCCCAGCCCCCCCGCGGAACTGCCCGTAGCCCCGGTTCCAGCGGGTGGGTGACACCCAGGTGGAGAGGAAGTCGGCGCCGAAGGTCAGCAAGAACCCGGTGTTCTCCAGGTCGAAGTCGGGCAGCAGGTCTTGGCCGAAAACGTTCTTCACCGCGGCCCGGTAGGTGTTGTCGTCCAGGGCCTCGAAGCCCAGATGCCGGCCGCCCACCGCCTGTGCGAAACGGCCGACCAGGGTAGCCAGAGGACCGCGCAGGGGCTCGGTGATCGCCAGCATCCCGTTGCCGCGTTCCCCCAGTCGCTGCCGCAGGGTGTCCATGGCGCTGGTCCAGGAAATCGGTTCGAATTGGCCGGAATCGCGGGGTCCGGTGCGCTGCATCGGGCCGGCGACTCGGTTCGGATGGTAAAGTGCCTGGAGGCCGGCGTCGCAACGGGCGCTCTGTTTCCCAAGGTTAACGGGGTACATTGGGTTGCCCTGAATCTTCTTCGCCCGCCCTTCCATTACCCGAACCACAATGCCCTCTCCGGAGGGGCAGTTGCGGCACAGGGTCGCGTACCAGTTGTCGCTCCCCTTGACCAGGTCCTCGGGCAGCATTACCGGGCTCTGGATGTCCAGCTCCCCGTGACGGATTCCGAATCCTTCACAGGCTACCGCCCCGACGGCGGAGAGGCCGGCCCACGCCAGAAAGTTGCGCCGCGTCAGTTTCATCGGATGAGAACCTTGCTTGATTTCACTTGTGACACACCGTGCAATCGGTGGGGACGTTGTTGTCCCGGTGGCAGTCCAGGCACGTGCCCATCTTCAGCGATTGGCCCCGCTTGGGTTTGACCTCGGTCATGGCGGCCACGTCGCCGTGGCAAGTTGAGCAGACCGCCTGCACCTTCTGCTCGCTGGGAAGGTTCGACGTATCCTGTTGAGTGAAGAACCGGATGTGGGCCTCGTGGACGAAGCGCACGTGGTCGGGCAGCCGGTGCACCCGCTCCCAGTTAATGGGAGCGCCGTCGGCGAAGCTCTGCCGGACCTTGGCCACCTCCGCCAGGTTCACATTGGTCGCGCCCACCAGGTTCTCTTCCCCGATCTGTTGATGGCAGAACATACATTGTTCCACCGCGGGGACGGTCGCCGCTGCCCCCTTGGTCACGTTCCGGTGGCAGAATTCGCACTGGATGCCATCGCCGCCCGCCTCGACGGGTCCCGCGTGCGTGGTGTGGGGGAAGGCTATGGGCTGAGCCGGAGCGTTACCCAGGCCGAAGGGCGGGTTGGAAAACCAGGAAATGAGTAGCACGACCAGAAGGAAACCGACGATGCCCGTGGTACCTGCCCCCACCACGGCCAGCGCCACTATTTTTCCTGTCAGTCTCATTGGCAGCTAAATCCGTCCGTTTCCCAGTATCTCGGTCCGATTGAGTCCGTTGCGGGCCGGTCCAAGGAAGCCCGGCGCGGCCCGCCGGGGCTAAGCCCGCCCGTGGCTATATCAGGTACCGGTCCCAGAAGTTTTCCACTTCTAGCGTTTGGTTTATGCCCAGGACCAGAATGGTTACAGCGGCGATCAGCACCAGAAACGCGAACCCGGTCAACGGAAGTCTATAGCGGTTCGCCGACTGAGGAAGTTGGCCGGTGATGATGAGGGACGGGATCAAGGCGTGGGCGACCAGCATGGTAAGCGCGAACGTGACGATCAACGGGACATAGGTCCAGAACAATTGTAGCCAGATATGGATGTCGTTCCAATTAGCGTTGGTCAACGCCTTGGGATCATCAAACATTCTTGTGCTGCACCGTCACGGAGTTCGATTCAGGCAGGACATCCCTCAAGGGAAAGCCAGGTGAAAAATATCACAGCACCCTATGGGTGTCAAGGGGATGCCATCGCCAATCTCTGGGACCGCGAGCCCATCCTGGGTGGCCGGTGGCCGTTCGATAAGATGGCACCACCAAAAGCCGGCGGAAGGAAGCGCGCTGACCGCGCCTCTTCGGAGTAAACGACCGAATAACGGGCGTCTCGTGAACGTAATTCAGTTGACTGGCTTCTGGCGCACACCTATAATACAGCTATTACGGCTGGGGAGGAGGAAGCCTCGCGTGTATCGGGGCAGGGCGTTTCGGTACTCTTCATCTGGGGATGGAAAACATGGGCTGGTTCTCTTGGTTCAAGATCGGTAAAGGCAAGTCGCGGCCAGACCCCGAGCGGGACGACTCGGGCGATGCTGACGATGGGCTGGATACGACTGCGGCTGACCGCCCCCCTTCGGTGACGGACGAAAGCGGTAGTCCAGAGACGGCCGCAGGGCGATCACGCTTGGAAGGGCCGCAGGCGGATGAAAAAGTGGCGGCGGCCAGAGCGGCCCAAGAGCCGCAAGCCTCGGAATCTCCGGATTCCAGGGGCCCTAGTCCCAACCTGCCGCAGATGTACAAGACGTGGGTTGAGCTTGAGGAAACGATAGGCGCGGCTCGAGACGGGATGCAAGCAATGCTGGCCAACAGGCATAGAGCGGCTGCATCCAGAGAAGAGGCCCGGGAGACCATGGACCAGGCCGAGGCGGCGTGGTTAGAGGCCCGGCGTCTGGGGGAGGTGACCTGGACGGCCTTTGACCGAGGTTTCAACGCCAGCCTGCCCGGCGTCGCCGAACGGTTGAGGACCATCAAAGAGGTCGATGAGGCCAGGAGAGCCCAGGCGGATCTGCGGCGGGCCAGCAAGGAAGCGGCCTGGGAAGAAGCCGATAGGGCCAGGCAAAAGGCCACCGCGGGACTCCTGAAGGCTATTGCCTCCCTCGCGTCCGCGGCCGTCCAGGTAGAGCGGGAGATGAGAGAATCGGTCAATCTCTCCTCGGTTGCTGAATCTCTTAGAAACTCCGCCCTGGAGGACCTGAGAGGCGCCCAGGCCATTGGGAGCGAACTGGCGCTCATGGGACAGGACGCCCTGGATCAAGTGAGGAGAGGCTCCATCCCGGGAGAAGTGCAACTGGACGAGGGATCGATGCACGAGCCGGTCGCACCCGGGCTGGGAATCCAGAGGGAACCCGTCTCCCCCCTCCGGATGGACCCGGACGATTCAGAAGGGACCGACACTCCTTCCGGAACCGGCGGAAGCAAGCCGCGGCGGCGGCGGGAGACGCAGGAACAGCCGGCTTCCGCCGGAGCAGAAGAGCCGGTCCCTCCGGTTGGGGAGACCGGTGGTGGCGCTCCGACGGCGACGGAGAAGGCCGAGACGCCATCTCAGTCGGTGGTGGTGGAGGCCGCCGAACCTACCGCGATGTCGGCGGCCGAGCAGCTCCGGAGGGAATTCGCTGCGGGCGCTTTCCCGCACGATCCCTCGGAAGGCGCGGCCCCGGTCTCTCCAACCAGAGGGGCCGGCCAGAGAGGGGACCGGTCCGGGCTTAACATAGAAGTCCCGAACAGACCTTCCGGAACGGCGGCGGCGGGGAAAGAGCCGGCTGCCAAGGAGCCCGCGCCGGCGGGCGCCAAACGGCCGGCCGGCGCGATTCCCATGCCGGCCTCCCCGGAGCCGGAGGCGGGAGATGGGCACCATCCGGCGGCGACCGACGAGGCGGCCCCGGAGCCCCTACCGTCGTCGTATTCGGGGCGCTTCTACGTGATGTTCCCCTCCACTCTCGGGCAGGAGGAGATCGCGATCGTCTGGGAGATCCTGGAGGACATAGCCGCGGGCACCATCGTTGAGAAGCGGCTCGTGTCCAGGGAGGCCGGAATTCAGTTCACCCTCGATCTGGGGACCAAGGTGTTTTCGTTGGAGCTGCTGCTAAAGCGAATGCCGGGAGCCAAGCTGGAGGCGCTGGCGGCGGATAGGCTTAAGGTCGACTGGCCGCGCACCGGCTAGCCTGTTTTCAATCCGGCCATTGCCGGCGAAGGTACGCCTCTAGGCCCCGGGAGGGTTGCGCCGGTACCAATCGATAATCTCGGAGCCGGTGGCGGCCCACACGCCCTGCCGGCGGGTCATGTACCCCAACGCGTCGTCCAGGTAGCCGATTCGGAACGGCTGCCCGATGAGCCAGGGATGAAGGTTCAGGGTCAGCAGCCGTCCGTTATGCTCTCCGTCCCGGTACATGGCGTCGAAGCACTCTTTGAGCGACTCCCCGTACCGGTCTATGGGGACGCGGCGGGTCCACAGTGCTTGCACGTCGTCCAGCTCCACCATGATCGGAAGCGCGATCAACTCGCCCGACTGACCCTTCATGGGATAGGGCTGCTCATCGTTGGCCCAGTCGCAAACGTAGCCGATTCCCGCTTGCGCCAGCAACTGGGGCGTGATCGATGACTCACCGTATTCCGGGCCCAGCCAGCCTGCCGGGACCTTGCCAGTAGCCTTCGTGAGGGCCTCCAACGACGTTAGGATGTACCTCCGCTCCTCCTCTTCGGACATGTTGCTGGAGATCATCTGGCTGGCCGATATTCCGTGGCCGATGATCTCGCAGCCGCGCCCCAAGCAGTGGCGGACCAGGTACGGATAGTTTTCCGCGGTCTTGACGTCCATGGCCACCGTGGCCTTGATGCCATGCTTTTCCAGTGCATCCAGTACCCTGAAAATGCCGACGCGATGGCCGTACTCGCGGTGGGTCAAGCGGGGAAAGTCGGGGAAGGGCCGGGGGGCGATGCCTCCGGCCAGGACTGTGGTGATGCTGCCCTCCGGAGGGTACCATTCCATGTGTTCCAAGTTGACGATGACGCAGAGGGCTAATCTGGCGTTCCCCTGCCACCGCAGTACCTCCCGGCTGGGGAAGGGAGACCAGTCATAGTGCTCGTGGTCCATCCCGAAACGGCGTTGGGCGGGCATGGCGACACCTCTCCTGTACGCTTGATGGTTGGCCTGGTTCCGGCTGACTACCTGGCACCCCATAGAGGGGAAGGGATTGGTCCTCTGCCTGTCAGCGCGGGGAATCAGAGCCGGGGTGAGCGGGTTGAGATTGAAGCTGAACCCTTTGGGGACCGCCCCTAGGGTGTGAACTGCCGGGCGTGCTCAACCGCCTGGTCATAGTAGTTGGCGATGTAGTACTTGGCTATATCGTCGGCGGTGGTCTGCCATACCCCGTCGTGGGACATGATGTAGCCCAGGAGATCATCCAGGTACTTGGCACGGTGGGGCTGGCCCATGATGTACGGGTGCAGGGCGATGCACATGACGCGGCCGCTCTGCTCACCCTCCTCGTAGAGTTGGTCGAACTGGTCCTTGCAGATCCGGGCGAAGTAGTCGCCTTCGTAGTTGCCCCGGAACAGGGGTGCGTCGTTCAACTCGACGGAGTAAGGCACCGAGATCAGCTTTCCCGACTTCACCCGGATGGGCACCGGCTGGTCGTCGTGCATCCAGTCGGTGTGGTAGATGAGGCCGGCCTCGGCCATCAGGTCGGGGGTGCGTTCGGTGTCCGAGATGGCCGGCCCCAGCATACCCTTGAGCTGTTTTCCGGTGTGCTTCCGCAGAGTCTCGATACAGTCCCGGTAGAACTCCCGCTCCTGTTCCTCGGAATAGGTGTTGAGGTAGCGGGTATTGTAGATACCGTGGCTCATGAAGTCCCAGTCCCTATCGACCATGGCCTTGGCGACTTCCGGGTAGTGCTCCAGCACCGCCATGTTGAGGGAAACGCAGCACCTGATCTCGTGGCGGTCCAGGACGTCAAGCATGCGCCAGAAGCCGATCCGGTTCCCGTAGTCGCGGTGGGAGTACTGCTGGACATCGGGATAGGGGGTGCGGGGCCAGGGGTTTCGGTGCCCGTCATAGTCGGGAAGGTATTCGTAGTGCTCGACGTTGGGTGCGACCCAGAGGGCCACCCGGGCGCCGTTGGGCCACTCCAGGCGCGGCCGCTCGATGATTGGGCTATAGTCCACTCGGTCAGGTGGTAGCGGCATGGGAACCTGCCTCCCGTTCAGATCATGAAGTTCATCTGGCCCATGATCGCTTCACCAAGGGCCCGGTCCCCGTGAATCTGCACCTTGCCGGTCCCAATCGCCTCGCCGGGCCCCCAGCGGCCACAGCCCAGGCACGCGAAGGTCTGTGCATCCATGGTCAGGGACACTGTGGGCAGGGTTGGAACCTGATCCAGCACCCTGGCGCGAGACCTTTCCACGCCCACGGGCAAGACGCGGCCGGCCGGCCCGGTGACCTCGAATACCACCGTGGCGCCGTCGGGAGCCTGGGCCTTCTTGCCGACAACGTAGGGCATGGCCATGGCCACCCGGCCTATGGAGTGCTCGGCTACCGGCCCTTCCAGGCTTCCGGACCGTCCCACGGCGCGCCGGATGTCCTGCTCGTGGACCCAGGCATCGAAGATCCGTATCCGGATGAAGTCGCGCTGGGGCGCCAGACCGATGGGCGTCTCGGTCTCCGCCGCGAAATCGTCAGGCGTCATGGCTCGGAGAAGCCTCAGCCGCTCGGCGGTCACCTCCTGGAACTCCTCCAGCACCTTGGCCCCGGGCCAGGAGCGCCGCCAGTCCACCGCCGCCTCGTTTCTCCGGCCCATGTCGTTTCTCATGTGGCTCATCTCTGGCGGCGTGTGGTCCGGGTCGGGCCGCCCCAGAATCCGGCACTCGGAACCGGCCAGGTGCGAGAGTTGGTCCTGCGCCGACCAGCCGGGACAATCTGTCGGCGTGTTCCACTCCCATTCGGTGAAGGGAGAGCAGAGGTCGGCGATAGACCGCCAGACCCGCTCCATATTGTCGACCAGCTCTCGGTCTGTCATGCGCGCTATCCTTCCGTGAAGTTGCGCCGCCCGGGGGGATATCCGGCCGGTACCCGGCTAGGTGGCGCCCGCTTGTTCCCGCTCCGTCCTGCGGCGCTCCCGGGAAGTGATCAACCGCAATGCCTCATCCGCGCCCATGCGGCCCACCGGGCCGGAGGCGTACATGGCGCCCAAGACCACGCCTCCGCGTCCCAGCAGGAACTCCGCCGGTTGAATGAAGCCGTCGTGCTCTTCCCCCCACCAGGCGCCTACGAGTTCGCCGTCATCCCTGGCCGCGCCGAAGGCCACGTTGAAGCTGAGGCCGGTACCCACCACCTCCTTGGCGTGTTCCAACGAGTCGGTGCTCACGGCGTAGATTGTTGCATCCAGGGCGTCCAGCTCGGGTTTCTTCGCCTCCCATGCGGCCAACTGCCGCACGCAATAGGGTCACCAGTGGCCGCGGTAAAAGAGCACCGCTGTGTAGCGGCTCGGTGCCTCGGCGGGGAGTCGAACCGTTCCTCCGTCGACCAGCTTCAGCGTCAGCTGTGGAAACCGGTCACCCTGTTGTAGCTTATCGCCCATCGCAACCTCTCGCATCGGGGCTTGGCCGGATTATCGGCAGGGCATAAAGGGTTGGCGCCGTGAGGCTATCATACTAATTGGCCTACCCAATGGCAATACGGCATTTGGCAACCGTCGGACGGCGTGCGTTGACGCGCTCCCGCGCCTGGGATAAGCTGCGGCTGTCAAGAGCGGTCACGACGGGGGTGCAAGGTGCAGCGGATCACCGATAACGTGTTCGTAGAGACCCAGGTCAGGGGCTGCAATCACGGGTTCGTGACGACTTCCGACGGAATCGTCATGATCGACAGCCCTCAAAAGCCCAGTGACGCCATGAGATTGAAGGCGGAGCTGGAGAAGCGGGGGCGGCTTCGCTACATCATCAACACCGAGCCCCACGGCGACCACTGGACGGGCAACGCCTTTTTCGATGCCCCCGTAGTCGCCCATGAAGGGGTGAGGACACGCATGCTCGAAACCGATATGGAGGAGCATGTGGCCCGGGTGGCTGCCATGGGGCCCGAGGAGCCCGATCTCCTCAAGGGGTACGAAGCCAACGCCCCCATCATCACCTTCCGCGACGCCATGACCCTCCACGTGGGAGACCACACTTTCCAGATGATCCATATGCCCGGCCACACCCTCTACCAGGCGGCTATCCTGATCAAAGAGGAAGGGGTGGTTTTTACCAGCGACAACATTTTCCACAAGGTGCATACCTGGCTGCAGGAAGCGAACCCGGACCTTTGGCTGGCGGCCCTGGAATCGCTCCGGAAGCTGGACGAGGAGATATTCGTGCCCGGCCACGGGGACCTTTGTGGCAAAGACTACCTGGACGAGCAAGGCTCCTTCGTTCTGGAGTGGAAGGACTACGTCAAGGACGCCATCGACCGGGGTATGACCAAGGATGACGCGGTGGCCAGCCTCACCAGGATGACGGACCGGTACCCCATGGACGTGGAGCAGGAGGGCATGGCCCCCGGGGTGATGCAGAAGAACGTGGCCAACCTCTACGACTACTTGACGGGCGCCTGGTCCCCTCCGGGGCGGCGCGCCTAGCGTACGGTCTGCCAAGTGGTTTCATGCCCGGTCCGTCATCCCGGCCCTTCCGCGGACGGGGGATCCCGATAGCGCTTTTCTGGATTCCGGCTTGCGCCGGAAAGACGGCGCGGGATGGAATGTCGCACAAAATCGCCGATGTGAAGCTACTAATGTGGCAGTACACTGGCGCCTAGTTTTGGAAATAGCCGATAGGAGCATCCGTTCGCCACGACCCCGATTCTATCCCGGCGCGTCGGGACGAAGCCGGACTTGTCGAAGGGCGCGGGGTCGGTGGCTCGGCAAGCCCGTCCTGAGCCCAGCCGAAGGGCTCACCACGAACGGTATTGCCGGATTTCTTCACGTCCTCTCAGAGCAAGCTATGAGTTCGTTGAAGGACCGGAGGCGAACTTTTTTGGGGGTGGCCGGTGTCAGGCCCTTGGCCGAGCCTACTGCTCCTCTGGAGTCTCCTCAGGGGCCTCTTCGGTCGGAGTTTCTGGGGGCGCTTCGGGAAGGCTTTGCTGCCGCGCTATCCAGTCCTGCAGCCACCGGCGAAACTCGTCGAGCGCCGGTGGAGAAACGTAGAACACCTCGATATCCGCCGGAAACTGAATCTGGTGCCGCTCGCTGACCAGGAGCAGGCCGGCCTCGCCTTCTCCTAGCGTGGAGTCAATCTGCTTCGAAATGTGCTCGTAGCGGCCCCGGTTGCTCTCGGTAAACCATTCCTGGAGCTTTTGCGCCACCTTTCCGCTGATGAGCGGCATCATCAGGCACCTCTGGAGGTCCATGATTTCGGCCAGCAATCCCGCATCCTCAGTGGCTTCCAGCGTGGCGCCGGACTCACACTTGGCCTCTACGAACCGGTGGCTCCGTTGGTCCACTCTTTCCAGGTAGTCCAGACCTTCCTGGCCGCCGGCGGGTATGCTCTCGTGGTATAGGCGGCGAAGGCCGCCCAGCGCCGACTCCAGCGACTTCACCTGGGTCTGCATCTGGTCCCAGTATTCTTGCAGGATGGCCACGCCATCCTGCGCATCATCGGGCGGCCCGTACACCAGGGGCACCAGCAACAGTTTCCTGCGCCCCTGATACTGCTCGGCGGCGGGCCGGGAAATCCGGCCTATCTCCTGGGCCATCTGGCCACCTCCAGATTCGTGCGCGACCGATCGGGGCTGTCCGGCTGCCCGAAGACGGTTCACCTACGGCCGGCATCCAGTATAACCCATGACCGGCGGCAAGCACCCGCCGTGCCGTGCCAGGGTGAAACGCTCCGCAAATAACACAGCAGTAATACTTTTTGTGCCATGCTGGCTGTGATGGAAGCCCCGCGCAAAACGGCCTCTGGTGGTGAGGAGGGTCGAAAATGAACTGGCTGGATTTGGCTATACTCGGCGGCATGGCGGCCGGGGCGCTGATGGGTATGTGGATCGGGGTGATCCGTGCCGCGTTTACCGCCGCGGGGGTGATCCTGGGGATATTGCTGGCTGGACGCTTCAGCGGCAACGTGGAAGCCGTGGTTGCCAATTACGTAGCCGGCGATACCCTGGTAACCGTGCTTGGCTATGCAATAGTCATCCTGGCCGCGGTCGGCGGGGCCGCCATCGCGGCGGCCATTACCCGCAAGGTGGCATCCATGCTGCTTATGGGTTGGGTGGATAGAGTCGGCGGCATGGCCTTGGGCCTGGTGGCTGCCACCCTGGTCTCGGCGGCAGCCATCGTGGGCCTGGTGGGCCTAACCAACAGTTACGAGGCTTCACGTGCCGGACTCGCGGGGACGGTCCTTCTGAAAGTACCCAAGGTGACCGAAGCGCGAGAGGGGCTGCGGAAGTCTCTAGATGAGTCGGTTATGGTGTCCGTGCTGGCCAGGGTGACCGATACCCTTCCCCGCGCGCCGCTGGGAAGGGTGACGTCGGAGCGCGTGGCGGCCGACCGCAACCAGGGGCAGCTCGTCCAGTGAGCAAAGGGCGGGACCCTTTCCCGGGCTAGCGTTCCGCCTTGGAAATAGCTTTACATCGGAGGGACTGCGCGACATTCCCTCCCCGAGATCGTCTTTCCGGCCCTTCCGCGGAAGGGCCGGAAAGACGGACCGGCGATCAAGCAACTTGCGAGACGCTTGATTAATCCAGGCTGTCGATGAACCGGAGCGTCTCCTCTACGCACCGGTCGGGCATCAGCAGCTGGATGCCGGCGGCCACGTTGGGAAAGACGACAAGCCCCCGGCAGTCAGGGAGCTGGCTCTTGATGAAAAGCTGGTCGTCGATGGGAGAGTTGGCGCTCTTGTCTCCGGTCATGAGCAGCGTGGGGGCCTGAATCTTGGAGAGCCCCCCGGACACGTCGGCCGTCTGGACAATGTAGTGCAGTCCTATGGCCACGTCCAGGGGCGTCTTGGAGTGCTCATCGACGTGCCACTCCAACATCCTGGGGTCGGCCAGGTCCATATCCATGCGGTTGGGCCAGGTGTTGATGAGCCACTGCCTCAGTCCCAGTCTTTCCACGCCTCCCGCCATCGAGTCGGTACCCTGGTTGTAGAGCGACCTGGGCTTGTCCAGAATCTTGTATGGGGAATTCACCAGGGTGAGGCTCTTGATCCGGTCGGGATGATTGATAGCGAACACCATCCCAATGGTGCCTCCTGATTCAAAGCCGATCCAATGGCACCTCTTGATGCCCGCGTGATCGGCGATGGCCAGGGCGTCCTGGGCCAGACGTTCCGCCGTCCAGGCCGATCCGGCGGGCGGCACCTGGGAATGGCCGCAGCCCCGGCAGTCGTTCCTGATCACCTTGTATTTGCGCGACAGACCGGGCACCCATTGAATCCACCATTTCATGCTCCGGGCGTAGCCGTGGTGCATGAAGATGGCTTCGTCGGTCTCCGGAGCCCACGGGTCTCTGAAATCATCAAGGTGGTAGTGGAGTTCCACTCCGTCGTCGGTTGTTACCCTCGGCATCGATCCAAACCTCCATGGGGGACGCGTTCCTTTCAGCCGGAGTAGATATTAGAGCCTATCTGGCCGGTTGACAACCTCTGCCCGCCCAATTTCTCAACAAGTTGGGATAGCGGCCACGGCGGAACCGGTCGGCAAGGTGATCCTTGGTTGGTATGCTGCGCACCAACGTGTGGCGGCGTTTTGAAACGTGGGGTACAATTGGCTTCGGCCGGGTTCCAGTAGCGTTCGAGATTGGCGAGATTGGCGAAACCGGCGGCAGGGAGAAGGCCATGGCTTTGGAATCGCAGCAGCTGTTAGAGATGTACCGGAAAATGGTTACCATCCGTGTATTCGACCGGCGGGCCGTGGAGGAGTTCCACCAAGGGAACATCCCGGGGGTGGTTCACGCCTACATTGGGGAGGAGGCGGTAGCCGTGGGGGTCTGCTCCGCCCTGCGCCGGGAAGATCGGATTACCAGCACCCACCGGGGTCACGGGCACACTATCGCCAAAGGTGCGGACATCAAGCTGATGATGGCGGAGTTGTTCGGTCGCAGCAACGGCTACTGCCACGGCAAAGGCGGCTCGATGCATATCGCCGATTTCAGCGTGGGCATGCTGGGGGCCAACGGCATCGTAGGGGCAGGTCTGCCGATAGCGACCGGGGCGGCCCTGGCGGCCAAGCTGGAAGGGGGCGACCGGGTGGCGGCGTGTTTTTTCGGCGACGGGGCCTCGAACGAGGGAGCTTTTCACGGCTCATTGAACCTGGCATCCATCTGGAAGCTGCCTGCTATCTACGTGTGCGAGAACAACGGGTGGGCCGTGTCCGTGCCGGCCTCCTACGGCCTGTCGGTAGAAGACGTGGCGGTGCGGGCCTCCGCGTACAACCTTCCGGGCGTGACGGTGGATGGCACCGATGTGCTGGCGGTTTTTGAGGCCGTCGGGCAGGCGGTGCAGCGGGCCCGGGCCGGCGACGGGGCCACGCTGGTCGAGTGCAAGACTCACCGCTGGCGCATTCACTCGGAGCAGCGGGGAAACCCCCAGGACCCCAGGCCCGAGGAGGCCCGGGATGCCGGACCCCAGAAAGATCCGATCGTGTCCTTCTCCGCCCGGCTGGTGGAGCAGGGCGTAGCCACCGCGACTGCCCTGGAGCAGATAGACCAAGAGGTTGAGTCTCTGGTGGCGGAGGCCGTTGCTTTTGCCAAGGACAGTCCGTTGCCGAAGCCGGAGGACGCGCTACTGGACGTGTTCGCCGCCTAGGCCGGGTAGAGCCGAGGACAGCTAGCCCATCAACCGAAGTCGAGTGTGAGGCCATGAGAGAGATCACTTACACAGAAGCCTTGATGGAAGCCTTTCGCGAGGAAATGCGGCGGGATGAGAAAGTGTTCCACCTCTGCGGAGGCCTGGGGGCTCTGGAGGGGCTCATCTCCGAGTTTGGCCGGGAGCGGGTCCGCGTCTGTCCCATCTCCGAGGAAGCCTACTTGGGAGCGAGTATTGGAGCGGCGGGCAGCGGTTTCCGCCCCATCGTGAGTCCAGGGATGATGACCTTCGCGTTCACCGCCATGGACCAGATAGTGAACCAGATGGCGAAAATCCACTACATGTTTGGCGGACAGGCAACCTTCCCCATCGTGCTCCGGGCCAGCACCGGCGGCGGCCGGTCCGCCGCCGCTCAGCACTCGCAGAGCCCCCACCCCATGTTCATGAACCTGGCGGGGCTGAAGCTGATCATGCCCTCCAACCCCTACGACGGCAAAGGGCTGATGAAAAGCGCTATCCGGGACAATAACCCGGTGGTGTTCTTCGAGGACCAGATGCTGGATCTGGGTGGGGTGACCGGCCCCGTGCCCGAGGAGGAGTACACTATACCCATCGGCGTGGCCGACGTGAAACGCCAGGGCAGCGACATCACCGTGGTGGCCATTAGCAAGATGGTGAGAGAATCCCTCGCAGCCGCCGAGGAGCTGGCGGGGGAAGGGGTCTCGGTGGAGGTGGTGGACCCTAGGACGCTGGTGCCTCTGGACAAAGGCGCGATCAGAGCCTCGGTGCAGAAGACGGGCAGGCTTGTGGTCGTCGACGAGGCGTGCATCACCTGCAGCGCGGCCGCCGAGATCGCCACGGTGGTTACTGAAGACCCGGCCACCTTCCGCGCCTTGAAGGCACCGCCCAAACGGGTCTGCGCCCCCGACGTTCCCATACCATACAGCCCGGTGATGGAGCGGTTCTGCATCCCGGACAAGGCGAACATCGTCCGGGCGGTCCAAGAAGTTCTGGCTTGAACCGCCCACGGAGTTCCGTCTGGAGAGCCTTGGAGGACCTCCTTCTCGCAAGAACGAGGTCCCACAAATAACACGAATGGACCTGCCGGAACCCTGGCGACAGCCAACATCCCAGCGGGTCCGAATCCGACCAGCTCACAAACAACCCGGTGGGAGACCATGTCATCATGACTAACCCGCATGACGGTTAAAGACGCAACAAGGCCCGAGTCCAGGGGAGACAAAGATATTCGCCTTCATGGCGGGTTCATCGTCTCCGGACTGGCGAGTGGTCACGCCCCGTTCCACTGGTTTCTTCAGAGTTTTGTCGTCGTGCTCCCGGAAATCCAAAGCTCGTTTCAGCTCAGCGCGGTCGGAGTGGGCGCCATCCTCACCGTCCGAGAGCTGGCGTCGGGGATCGTGGCCCTACCTGGGGGCATCGTGGTGGACATTCTCCGGAAATACTGGGGATTGGTCTTGTCTGCCTGCATCGGAGCACTCAGTCTGGGCTCCCTCGCCATGGGTCTTTCTCCGGTCTATCCCGTTCTGTTAGTCGGGATTGCCGCTGTGGCGATGGGCCACTCCATCTGGCATCTAGCCGCGGCGAGTTCAATGTCTTATCACTTCTCCCACAGGCGGGGCCTGGCACTGTCGTTTCACGGCGTCGGTGGCAGTATCGGAGATGTCGCGGGGCCGGTGGGCACGGGGGCTCTGTTGGCGGTGCTGAGCTGGCGGGAGATCCTCAGCGTGTACGCCGTGGTGCCCTTCTTCATGATATTCATGGCGTTTTGGGCGTTCAGGCGTATGGGTAGGAGTGCCAAAGGGGTCGCAGAAAGCGGTCCCGATCTCGAACTGAGGGCCCGCGTTGAAGTGACCAAGCGTCTGTTCAAGAGCCCGGTGTTATGGGGGATCACGCTGGTGAAGGGGCTGCGGGGCATGGCCTTGGTGGGGTTGGTCACCCTGCTGCCCCTCTATCTTGGTAACGACCTGGGGTTGAGCACGTTTAGCAGAGGGGTTCACATTGGGCTGCTGATAGCAATCGGAATAGTGGCCAAGCCGGTGGCGGGTTACATCTCGGACCGGGTGGGCCGAAAGCAGGTACTGGTGCCGGGATTGCTGTGGTCATGCGCCATCTGTCTTCTGATCATTCCCTACGGTGACGGAGTGGAGCTGACAATCTTGATTGCCCTCCTGGGTCTGTTTCTGTACCCGGATCAGCCTATTCTGACGGCGGCAACCCTGGATATCGTGGGCACCGACGTCGCCTCCACCGCCCTAGGTATGATGGCGTTCATCGGGTTCCTGCTCAGCGCGGTGTCGGCGCTGATAGTTGGGGGATTGTACGAGACCTTGGGCGTCAGCCCAACGCTCTACTACATTGCCGGCCTCTTTGCCATGGCGGCCACGGTATTTGGGCTCCTACGGTTGACTCGCGTTGACCTCAGTCCATGACCGGGCCATTCGTGCCTCATTCCCTGACCGACTTTCACATTCCCGCCCACCCACCCGAAAGAGGTTGGAGGCGTGCGG
>CAJWBT010000016.1 GCA_913020235.1 uncultured Chloroflexota bacterium | reverse complement strand
GTTTGAAGATGCCATGATGGCCATGGTCAACAAATGGTTCAACCGTTTTCGAGTAAGGGCCATGGCGATTCGTGAAGCCTCAGGAAACCTGGGCTCGACGGCCATGGTACCGGTCATGGTTCTGGTGATTGCCGCGTACAGCTGGCGGACCGTCGCTATAATGGCGGCGTGCGCCTACCTGGTAATCGTCCTGCCTCTTTCTCGATTTCTCAAGGAATCTCCGGAAAGCATCGGCCTGCTGCCCGACGGAATAACGCCTGAGGAGGTTGCCGCCGCCCACCGGGCCGCTGGGGAACGTCGATTGGGCTCAGTGGAACGAGGGGTCAGCTACATCGACCAGGTTGACTACACGGTGAAGGAAGCGTTGCGCACACGGGGTTACTGGTCGCTGCTGGTTGGCACCATGCTGCGGCAAACGTCCAGGGCGGCGGTGGAGGTCCACCTTATCGCCATCTTCCAGTGGAAGGGGCTGGAACCAGCTACAGCGGGCTTGATCTATACCTTGTGGGTGGGCATGAATGTCCCCTCCAAGCTGCTCTTTGGGTACTTTGCCGACCGGGCTCCGAAACAGGCAGTCCTGGGCGGGGGGATGCTCCTTTACGTAGCCGCCTTCGTCCTCTTGTTGTCCTCCGATTGGATCTGGATCATCGCTGTCGCGGCGGTCATCGGAGGGACCTCGGAAGGCATTACACCCATAAACTGGGGGACCGTGGGCGATTACTTTGGGCGAAGACACTACGCTACTCTGCGAGGTTTTATCGGCATGAGCTATAGTTGGGCCTGGCTGGTGATGCCCTTCGCTTCGGGCTGGTGGTTTGATCACCACGCGAGCTACGGTGTTCCCCTTGTGGTAGCCTCGGTGGTCGCCGTCGCTTCCGCGGTTGCCTATGCTTCCATGCGTCGTCCGCAGCTGCCGGCGCGGTTTGCCACCGTTCGTGTGACAGGAGACCCCTAAGGCCGTGCCCGGCCGGGAGCAAGTACAACCCGGCGGCGGCTCAGGCCATGTGGAGACTGGGCAGCGGCCGTCTTTCGTCCCAACGAGAAAGAGTACGGTCCCCCCTCCAGCAGGTTCGAGCAAGACCTCCCGGAGCAGGCTAGGCGGACCCGAGGCCGGGTGTTAAAATGGATACCCTGGTTTCAAGAGAGAGCGCCGCCGGATGACCCGGATGACGCGGTGAGGAGAGGACCGGCACGGGATGGGAACACCGGTCGGTCCCGCAGGATGGGCCGGCCTGAATACCGCCAACGAAGAATGACAACAAACGCAACCCGGAGTCGCGGCCTGTACCAGGGCTGGTATGTGGTCGCGGCGTGTCTATTTATTGCCTTAGTCACGGTGGGCGCCCGCCAGGCCTTTGGCGTCTTTGTCAAACCCATGAGCGACGACTTGGGATGGGACCGGACGACCATCTCCATGGCCGTGGCGTTGGGCCTCCTGGCCAACGGGCTGACGCAGCCGTTCATGGGATACCTGTTCGACCGGTTTGGGGCTCGGGTTATTACCGTCAGCCTCGTAGTCGTTGGTCTGGCCACTGCCTCCCTTGCCTTCACGTTCCACATCCTGTTCCTTGCCTTTATGTTTGGCATCGTGGGTTCCACGGCCCTGAGCGGTACGGGACTGACTAACACGGCGGCCTTGCTGTCCAAGTGGTTTCGGCGCAAGCGGGCCACGGTGGTGGGGATCAATTCCGCCGGGGTGTCCGTCGGCGGGCTGTTGCTGGTCCCGTTCGCTGCCTACCTGATCCAGGCCACCAACTGGCGGGTTACCTGGATCGCTTTGGGCATGATTATCCTGGTTCTCTCGGTGCCCTTTGCCTTCTTGTTCCTTCGCGACAACCCCGGCCGCGACAACCCCGGCCGCGACAACCCCGGCCGCGACAACCCCGGCAAGCTGGGGCAGAATCTGGATCGCGAGGCCGACAAACTGCCAGACAGCGCCGGTCCGGTTGTCCCCCTACCGATCGGGCCACTGGAGACGGACCAGTGGAAGGAGCCGTTCCGGTCCCTACCCTTCTGGCAGATGTCCGCCGCTTTCTTCGCCTGCGGCTCCACCACCATGGTAATAGCCATCCACTTCGTGGCCTACGCCGAAGAGGAGGTGGGCGCCTCTCCCATCATGGCAGCGTGGATATTCTCCTTCATGATGCTCCTGAACGTCGCCGGAAGCGTCGGAGCGGGGATACTGGGCGACAGGTTTCGGCGCAAGAATGTACTGGCCGTGGTGTACCTGTTGCGTGGCTGCGCGTATCTCATCATGCTGGCAACTTCTTCCATGTTTGGGTTGTGGGCCTTCGCCGCCCTCGCCGGAGTCTCGTGGATCGCAACGGGTCCGCTGACCATGTCCTTGACCGCCGACGTCTACGGTGTACGGGCTCTGGGAACCATTTCCGGGATAACCTTCGTCTTCCACCAGGTGGGAGGTGCTTGCGCGGTGTTGCTGGCCGGGGCTTTGAGAGACGCGACCGGGTCCTATAGCCTGCCCTTCGCCATTGTCGGCTCGTTGCTTTTCCTCGCGGCCATCTCCGCCTTTACGATCAAGGAGCACAAATACTCGATTCGCTATCAGCCCCAGGGGGCCGCGAGCGCGGGGGACTGACCGGATATGCCCTGGTCGATTTTCGGGTCGCTGTCCAGGCATCACGGCGAGTCGGTGGACCCGGACCTGTTCGAGCGGATCAAAGACCTGCTGGACAGCGTGCTGGGAGTAGGGCCGTGGACCATTGTGGCCGGCCTGGGGGTGCTGATCCTGCTCATGCCCCTCTCCGTGGTGGTGTTTTACCTGGCACAACGGCGGCGGCACCCGGACCCCGGCGCACCTGACTCGGATGAGCCCTGAAGGGCGCGATTCCCTGCTCTCATGCCGGCGCCGGCGTGTGGCGGTTTCTTGTGGCCGGTGGCTCGGAGCGGCAACAAAAAGCCAATAAGCCTATCCGAGGACTTGGCCAGGGTTTCGGGCTTGCCCTCGCCTCTGCCCGGATGTGTTCGCGCAAGGTTCCTGGGCTCGCCGGTGAGCCACTGCCTCGCCGGCAGTGACGCCTTCCACCCAGAGCCGCACTGGTGACGCGGCCCCCGTTGACACTCCCGATTGCCGAAGCATAGCGTGGGATGTGCGGGGACGGACCCAATGGATGTTGGGCCGTCCCCGCACATTTTCAGGAGGTGATTGGGATTGCGTTGCCGACGTTGCCTTTCCCCGCGGTTGATTCGTTTGGACCGGAAGTGGCCTGCAGACAACGATGTCTTCCGTTGCCAGGAATGCGGTTATCTATTCAGCCCCTCTATTTCTCACCCGTCGGCCGGGGCTGGCCCGGAATCCGGCCCTTCCCGGACAGTGGCGGTACGGTCCGGCCACCGGATACGGGAGTAGCGGGGAATGCCTGAAGACATGGCCGGCGATCCGGCCGGAGTGGCGGACTCGCCGGTGGTCTTTGCCCGCGAAGTGCTCCGCGTCGATCTGTGGAGCAAGCAGGAGGAGGTGCTGGCGGCATTGCCGAAGCATCGGAGGGTGGCGGTCAAGTCGGGCAACGGGCTTGGCAAAGGCTTCTGCGCCGCGGTGGCCGTGCTCTGGTTCATTCACCGTCACGACCCGGCCATCGTGCTCAGCACCGCCCCGACTTTTCGTCAGGTGCGCCATATCCTGTGGCGGCAGATTCGCCGGCTGCACCGCCGCGCCAAGGATACCCTGGGCGGCAAGCTGCTAGACACCCGCTGGGAGCTTGCCGAGGACCGTTATGCCCTTGGTCTCTCCGCCGATACCGCCGACCAGTTCCAGGGGTTCCACAGTCCGAACATGCTGATAGTGGTGGATGAGGCCGAGGGTGTCAGCGACGAGATTTACGAAGCCATCGAGGCGGTAACGACCGCGGCGGACCCCCTGCTCCTTCTCATCGGGAACCCGACCACCGTTTCGGGGGCCTTCCGCCGGGCTTTTTACCAGGAGCGTCACCTCTACAAGACAGTTACCATCTCCGCGCTCGACAGCCCCAACGTTCAGGCCGGCAAGTCGGTGATTCCAGGGCTCACGTCGGCCAAGTGGGTACAGGAGCACCAGGAGACCTGGGGAGAGGACAACCCCATTTACCGCGCCCGAGTGCTGGGTGAGTTCCCCGACCAAGCCGACGACACGCTGATCAAGCTTTCCGACATAGAAGCAGCGGCACAGGGAACGGCCCTCAATAACGAGGTCCCGGAAGCCGGCACTACTGAGGAAGAGGTGGTGCTGGCGGTGGATGTGGCCCGCTTCGGCTCGGACCGCAGCGTGATTCTGCGCCGTCAAGGGCGGCGAGTGGAGGAGATCCGGACGTTCCACAACTTGGACACCATGAAGCTGGCGGGATGGGTCATTGCGGCCATTAAAGAGTCGCAGCCCGCCCGCATATGCGTCGACGAGATCGGAGTGGGCGCCGGAGTGGTGGACCGGCTGCGGGAGCAGGGCTACCGGGTGAAGGGTATCAACGTGGCCCGGCGCGCCGGGCAGGAAGGCATTTTCGCCAACCTGCGTGCCGAGGGCTACTGGCGGCTGCGGGAGCTGTTCTCGTCCGGGAACATCGAGATTCCCGCCGACAACCATTTGATGGGAGAGCTGGCCGCCCTGCGCTACAGCTACGACAGCCAGGGCAGGATTCAAATGGAGAGCAAGGACGCCATGCGGCAAAGGGGCCTGCCATCCCCGGATAAGGCCGACGCCTTGATGCTGGCCTTTCTGCAGCCTCCCGGCAGGATGAAGCTATGGACATGAACGGCAGCAGGCCCGAAGAGGTGCCGAAGTGTGTCCGGGCCCGGACATTTCCCTGAATGGGTGAGGCATGGAAACGGGCGATAGGATGAAAGCTATCGAGGAGGAAGCCAAAGTGATTGACAGCATCGCGTCATTGAATGGACTCGGGCCGACGCTGCACAAGGTGATCGAAGCCGTCAAAGGCCGGGCCTCGGTGTTGTCCGGGGCAACGGGGCTTCCGGTTGGCGGGCGAAAGTCACCTCGCGCCGTGTCCCCCCCGCGGGTCCAGCAGCGGGCCAACCGGGCCGCGGCGGCGGACGTGGACTGGTTTCAGGGGGTCGCTGGTGCGGGTACCGGTTGGGCCAGGACCGAGTACGGCGAGTACTACGCTTCGTCGGTACCCGTGTACTCCGCGATCAGGCTCAGGGCTGAAGCCTTGAGCCGCTCGCCGTTGGCGGTTTACCGGCAATCGGCGGATGGCGCCCGCATCGCCGTAGGTCCCTCTCATCCGTTGCACCGGCTGCTGGAACGGGTGAACCCGTGGTATACCCGCGGAGACCTGTGGCGGGCGACCGAGATCTACCTGGACCTGTGGGGGTCCTCATTCTGGGCGCTGGAGCGGGATGAAGAGGGGCAACGGGAAATCTGGCCGCTGCGGCCGGACCGGGTCAGCGTTCTGGCCGACCGGCGGCAGTACATCCGCGGGTTTGTCTACCAGGGGCGTGCCGGGCCGGTGGCCTACACCGCCGATGAGATTCTGTGGATTCGCTACTTCAATCCCATGGAGGAGTTCGCCGGGTTGTCCCCCATGGCCCCGGCTCGCTTGGCGGTGGACATGGGAAGGGACGCACTGCGCTTCAACCGCAATTTCCTTCGTAATTCGGCCCAGCCGGACTTTGTGCTGCTTACCAACGAGAGCATGACCGACACCGAGATCGAGGAGTTCTACAACCGCTGGGAGGCCCGGTACCGGGGTCCGGGCAACGCCCACCGTCCGGCCATCGCCAGCTTCGTTCGGGACATCAAGACCCTGGGTCTCAGCCATCGGGACATGGACTTCATCCAGGGGTTGCGGTGGAGCCTGGAGGAGGTCAGCCGCACCTATGGTGTGCCGAAGCCTCTGCTTTCCGATATGGAGCGGGCCACCTTTTCCAACGTCAACGCGGCGGAGCGTCTGTTCTGGCGCAACACCATGCTGCCTCAGATGAGATTCCTGGAAGAGCAGTTGAACCGGATGTTGCTGCCCCGCCTGGGCTATCCGGACCTGGTGGTGGAGTTTGATCGAAGCGGCATCGAGGCTCTGCGGGAGGATGAAAACAGCCGAGTGACCCGGGAGATGCAACTGCTGGACCGGGGAGTGCTCACCATCAACGAGGTGCGCCGCAGCCGCAATCTGCCCGACGTTCCTTGGGGTGAAACCTGGGCCAAGGCCCCCACACGGGGCGCCCCGTCCGTGCCGTCGGGAAACGGCCGCTCCCTCCTGGCCCCGCAAGTAGGCGGCAACGGGCCCCCCCCGGCGGCCCTGGCCCGGCGCTAATCCGCGGATAGGAGCTGGTGGGCCTTGGACCGGTGATCGCGGTCGACTCGGTGACCACGGCCCGGGTGCGTTTGCGGGTAGAGCAGCCAGGTGGCCGAGGGCGCTCGTCGGCCACTACCTCTTCGCCGCGGTAGTCGATGGACTCGCCCGACCCACTCCGGCCTTGCAGCGCCTCTTGAATCGGGAAGGCTTCCCTCTCGCCGAACAAGGCTATCCTGCTGAGGGCTGCGTCCGGGTCGTGGCGGAGCGGGTTGAGGAACAACCCTCCCCTCTCTGGCGTCCGGCCCCATCGTGATTGCCGCTATCAGGGTCTCGCCGGTCTCGCCTAGCCCAGTCCTCTCCTGGATGAACCCATAGAGTGGGTCCATGTCGATTTCCAATGCGACCACGCCGGCAAAGTTTCCATCATCCCTGTAGGCGCCAAGGGCGAAAACGAAGCGATACTAATCCAAGAAGTAGCGATAGACTTCAAGACTCTATGTAAAAGTAGAGATGCAAGTGGCCCTCAACCATACCCCTGTCATGCAGGCCCCTGGCGACAATCACGTAGGCTTGGCCTGGTACAAGACCCCGGCCACCGAGACAAAGGAGCCGAGTTCGTCGGCGGGGCACTGGTCATAGGCAATCATCCGGCCCCGGGCCTCTCCCAGGATGGCGGTCAGGTAATGAATCGGGGCGGAGCCGCAGATTCGGGTGGGGTCACCGTGCTCCAGAATGAGGTCTTTTAGTAGATTGCTGCTGCCGGAGCAGGCTGCCCTCAGCCATTCCTTGTCCCAAGAGCGGACCCGGGCCCGGTCGGCCGCCGCGATGGGCGACGAATCGCCGAAAGCCGGACCCACGTGGCTGAGGTCTCCGGCGGCCACCACCAACACCTGGCTCTGGGCGGCCACCTCCGCCAGGAGGCTCAAAGCGTCCCAGACCGGGGCGGCATCGACGCCGTCCGCTATGAGCAGCGGCTCGTGAGAGCCACAGAGTATTGGAAGCAACCGCTTGGGCTCCCGGCCGGCCACGTAGTGTAGCCAGACCGCCGCCAGTTCGATGGAGTGCTCGCCGATGTGGTGGGATTCTTCTTGAAAGGCCCGGTCTTCGCCGAGAATGCCGGCCAGGCGGTCCACCAAGTCCGTGTCGGTAGGCAGTTCGCCCCACGGGGTGGCATAGCTCTGACGGGTCAGTGTGACGCTGCCGGGGCTGCCCGCGTGGTCTGTGCCCAGCACTATTATCAGGTCTGCGTCTTCCACCGCCGCTCTGGCCCGCTGCCACGTTTCGGAATAGGTGCGCCAACCCCTGGCGTAGTCAATGTGGGGGCTGATCAGCCCGACGACCCGGCCCGGGGAATCCTCGTAGCCGGCCCCCGCCCGACGGCAATAACCGTCCAGGGCATCTTGTAGCTCTGATTGGTCATTCGGGTAGCATTCTCCTGCCAGCGCGGGCGCCCGAAAGGGGCCAGACCAATAGCTTTCCATGGCCTGCCGCAAGGCGCCGTGAAACCGCTGGTTGTCCAGGAGGAAGGCGTCGTCCAGGCTGTGGAGGAACGACTCGATCTGACTGGTTACCAAATGCAATCCGGTCCGCAGCAAGAAGCCGGCCCGGAGGGCGTCCGGGTCTCGCGTGCCGTCCAGGAGACTGAGTAGCGGGGTTAATGCTTGGGGTACCAGCGGGCTGCCCGCGCTCAGCCGAAGGGGGTCCTGCAATGCCAATACTTGATCGCCCTGCCATTGAACCCAATGCAGGTTCAATAGGCGAAGTTTTGGCAACTCCTCTGGCAACTCTTCTGGCATCTCGAATGAATTATATACGATTCATGGCATCATGGAGCGCGGGCTTCCCATGGTGGAAGGAGTAATGGTGTTGGCATCTCGCCGTGACGAGGGCCGACGGCCTCGCCGGTTGCAACCGGGCCGTATGAGAAGGAAAATGGGAACCAAATCGTCGTTCGAGGATGAGAACCCATGCGTGCCAATAGCAGTAAAGCCAAGCTGGCCGGCGGTCAGGTAGTTTTTGGGGCGATCATCAGCAGGTATTCTCCCGACCTGGTGGAGCTGCTCGGGGCCACAGGCTACGACTTCGTGATGATCGACTGCGAGCACGGGCCCATGAGCCTGGACCAGGTGGAGCACATGGTACGGGCCGCCGAGGTATTCGGCATCACGCCGATAGCCCGGGTGCCCGACCATGCCGACTCAACCATTCTGCGTTACCTGGACCGGGGATTGCAGGGTGTAATCGTGCCCCACATCAACACCGGCGGCGAGGCCGACGCGGTGGCCCGGGCGGCCCGCTACCACCCGGAAGGGCATCGCGGTGTGGGGGGTGGCCGTGCCCACGACTACGGGGTGAAGGTGTCGCGAGAGGAGTCCACCCGGTGGATCAACTCCCAGACGCTGGTCATCCCCATGGTTGAAGACACCGAGGCGGTCGAGAACCTGGATGAGATCCTGGCGGTGCCCGGCATCGACGTGGTTCACGTGGCCTCCGGCGACCTGGGCCAAAGCATGGGCAACCCGGGTCCTGGGGAGGTGCGGGAGTTGATGCGGCAGGTGATCCCGAGGATCAGGGCCGCGGGCAAGCAGGTAGGGGTGGGCGGCAACTCGCCCGCCGACGCCGCCGGGGTCGCCGAATTTATCAAGCTGGGAGCCCAATTCGTGACCATATCCGCCTGGGGCCTGCTCCGCCTCGGAGCCGAGGACTTCCGCAAACGGGTGCAGGCGGCGCTGTAGCCGGCGCCTCGCGTCGGAGGCCGCCAGGCGGGGAGATCTCCCAACAAGATCGCGGTCCGTGGTCTACGGGGCCAGGCAGCCCCTACGCCGCGGCCCCTTTCGGCTCGGCGACCTTGAACAACCGTGCCAGCGTGCCGCCCGTGATCAGGTTGCGCTCATCTTCGGTCATGTAGCTGGTGTGCAGCCGCACCAGGTCCAGGCACTGACGGTAGGTGCAGGTCCTCTGGGTCCAGGGCATATCCGAGCCCCAGACGATCACGCCGGCGCCGAAGTTTTCGTACAGGGTCTTGATGATCTGTTCGTGTCGAGGATAGGGGTACTCGAACTCCTTCCCCCAAACGGCCCAGTTCTCGAAGGCGAGGACGTACCCTACCTCCAAGAAGAAGTTGCCCAGCTTCAACAGCGGGAAGAACTCTCTGGGATTGTCCACTCGCTCCGGGTCTTTCGGTGGACGGAGGTGGTGGCCAATGTGGGCGTCGATGACGTTCATCTCGGGAAATCGCTTGAGAACGTTCTCGATGCGCCGGACATCCTCCAGGTACTCGGCCCTGGGGATCGCCCGCGGTTTGAGGCCGGTGTTGATGTAGGCGGGAATCCCCAGCCGGATGACCTCCTTCCACAGGGGGTCGCACCGGGGGTCGTCCACCGGCTGGTCGCAGGGCACGTGGGAGAACAGCCCCCTGAATCCCAGCTCCTCCACTGCGCGGGTGAGCTTGCGGATCTCTCCCTGCAGGTAGGCGTCATCCTGGCTTAGATCGTACTCGATGTCCACCGTCCCGATGAACCGGTCCGGCCACCGCTTGATGCAATCGGCGAAGTATACGTCCCGGCCCCAGCCGGGCGCCACGTAGCCGGTCTGGATCACGCCGACGTCGATGCCGGCAAAATCCATGTGGGCCAACATCTGTTCCGGTGTGTGTTCCGGTTCGGCCAGCACCACCGGCCCTCGCTGGACCCAGCAGTCCTGGCCGTGCTTCCTCCAGTGGTGACGCCCGTACTTGCCTACGGTAAAGCCCACGTCCTCGCCAGGGTCCGGTATGTACTTACGGTCCATGTGGCTGCACACCATCCTGCCCCATTGCCTGGGGATCTGCGCTTGCAGAAACCGTTGATAGGCCTTCGGGTCGTCGTACCCGACCGGCCCCGCCTGACTCGGGAAGACGTGCACGTGGTTGTCGATAATCATAGCTGACCCTCCAGATTATGAGAGCGGACCCTCTCGATTCTTAATGACACGCGCCAGGTCAGCCCAAGAACGGCCAGAGGGAAGGCCTTCATGGACGATGACAATGGTACCGGCCCCCTTTAAGCCGTGTCAAATACCCCATCGCGGCCGGTGGATCGCCCGATAGAATCGTCTTCGGGCACGTGGCTAACGGAGGAGGGCCTTCCCAAGGTGGCTGGACCCGGATGGGAAACCCTGAACTTGAACTTGAGAGTTGGGGAGATAATGTTTGACCGGCCTCCACAGGCTAGCATATACTCTCGACGCCTCTTCGAGCCAGGCGGAGATGAGTCAAAGCGGAGAGTTCCGGTTTGAGCCGTCCAGATTCTTGCCCAGCCCTATTATTGGTGCTCCATTGGGCCTGATCTTTCGATCTCCACCAGTGATTACGCTCATCAACTCGTTAGCTCGCATTGGGGAGAGCGATTGACCGTAGAATTCTGGAAAGCGTTCACCCGAAGGATAAATGTTAGTGAGTCTGCTGGCTAGGCCCTCCAGGTTCAAGGTCACGGGCGGGGTGTTTCTCGCGGTTGCCTTCACCTTGTTCGCCATAGCTTGGTGGGATATCGGTGATACCCAGGCGCAAGGGGAGAGCCCAGGGAACCCCATAGCGGTACCCCTGAGTTCCCCTTGCTGGGGTTTCGCGAGCCGCGCCGACGAAGAGTGCGGCTCAGCCCCAGGGGAGTTCACACACGGCCCTACCGCGTCGGAGGCAACGGTAAATACCAGGTGGTTTCAGTTTACCGCTAAGGCGGGTTGGACCTACAGCATCTACGCTCTCGCGTGGGCCGACGAGGGCGACAATGTTCAGCTCTTGCTCTTCGACCAAGACGGCGCCACGATCCTGGCATCCGACGACAGTGCCGATAGCGCCGGCACCCCCTCTCCCGCTGCGGAATTCGTGTGGCTAGCTCCGGCGGCCGGGAGCCACCTGATCAAACTGATTCAGCCGTTGTCTGCAGTCTATGCCAGCCTGGGGTATACTGATGAAGTCATCTCCTTAACCGCCCAGCTGGGCATCGAAGGTCAGGGACCGGTGATTGAGCCGCCCACGGCGCCACCCACCCCGACCCCCACTCCCACTCCAACCCCCACGCCCGCGCCCACAGTCCAGTGCCCGGTGACTGACGTCGATGGCTGGTTCGAGCCGGTCCAGGGTGTCTGGCAAGACGACTACACTTTCTCTGACAAACCGGGCAAGCAACTCACCAAGAAAACGGGCACGGTGACGCCCCTGTACGAGGCTGAGTTGAGGATGGTGCAGGGCCGTGACACCCTGCTGTTCGGCATCAAAGGCTCCTCTGATCCCAGTAACGATCCCAAGCGATACACCATCCAACTGGCGGGCAACACCACCGGCACCATACCGGTTCCGGTGCACTTCGAGTTCTTCCTTAACGGCGAGAGCTTCTACGAGTCCAGGAAAGGGTTGATCACTTTGCTGCTGGACGCACCAGAGGGAGAGTGTGGCAACCAGGTCACGGCCTTCCAAGAGAACCTTGACGCATCAAGGGGAGTGCCGCCCGATAAGGCCACTCCGAAAATGCTGCCAGACAAACCGTTCAAGATTAATACAGCCGCATACGTCTTGGACACCGAACTCAGGCGGGATGACGATCCCGGAAAGGACACCGGCATCAGGGTCACGGTGGATGGCCTGTCGGTGGCGCGCATCGGACCTGTGACCCACTTCATACCGGTAATCGTCGCGCCCCTGACGACAAACGCGATGAGACTACAGGCATCCGTCTTGCCGGGCGCCGCTGATACATTGGCGCAAGATTCAAAACAACTGATCCCCGATTTTTACCCCTTGGCCCCAGATGGATTGCCTACAGTTCCACAGCCGGTTCAAGACCTTTCCTCCACGGTCAGCAAACGCCTAGCCCAGTGGTCGCTCACAACCGGTGATGTGGCGGAGCGGAGGGCTGCGGTAGCAGCGGCTATCAGCAGCCAAATTAAGCCACAAGGCCTATTGGCCGGCGCCGAGAGGACCGTATTGGTGCTTATCGACAGCCAATCCTCCCTGGTGTTCACCGGACAGGCCTACACTGAAAGCACCAAGGTGGTATTCGTCAGCACTTCCGTAACTGGTTACCTTGATGTGGCCCACGAACTGATCCACACTCTCCCCAGCTTCTTTTGGGGAGGCTGGGCTATGTGGGGGAAATGCGATCTCGACTACCACAACGACAAAGACCTCCGCGCCCATGGCTTCCAAATCACCCATCGGGGCGTCGAAGAAAGGTATCCCATGCCTCAGGAGGTGCCGGTTATGGGTCCGGAGGGGTCGGAATTGCCCTGGATCACCCAGTGCACCTACTGGCATCTGCTCGACGAGGGACTGCCCCAGCGCGTGGACCCGGACCTCATCTTGGTGCAGGGGCTTCTAGACAGAGATGGAGGCCAGACCATCGGGGAACTCTACCCAGCCTATCAGCTCACCGGCGTTGAAGAACCGGCCTACGCTTCTGAAGACGGGTGGGCGATCAGCCTCCGGAGCGCAGGCGGAGCTGAGTTGGGGCGTTATCCTTTCCACACCGGATGGGACCTGCAATATGAGGACGTGGATGAGAGGGTCACCCCGCCCACGCAGCGGAAATTTCTGCCTTTCGCCCAGTTGGTTCCGGACCTGCCCGGGGTGGTCCAGATAGACCTGGTTGGGCCCAACGGGCTGCTGGACAGCCTGGTGTACAGCGACAACCCGCCCACCGTTTCGATTACCGAGCCAATTACCGGACCCGAAGCGGTTGCGGTCGCGGGTGACATCCACGTGGAGTGGGACGCAGCGGACGACGACGGCGACAGCCTCCTCTACTCCACTCTCTACTCCACCAACCGAGGAGAGACGTGGCAATTCGGCACTTTCGAGCAAACCGCTTCGGAGGTGGACCTGCCGGTGGACCTGGACGCCCCCTTCCACATGGTCAAGGTGATCGCCACCGACGGAGCGCGGAGCACCGAGGCGGTGGTTGAGTTTTCCATTTCGGTGTTCCTGGCCGAAGCACCCACGCCTACGCCGGCTCCGACGCCGACTCCGACTCCGACCCCTACCGTTACACCCACTCCGCAGGCCACCTCCACTCCCCTTCCGCAGCCCACTCCCGCTCCCGTGCCTACGGCAGTTGTAGTTCCAGCCCCAACTCCGACGCCAGTTCCACCGGCAGTTCCGCCGACGACCCCCGCCCGGGTTCCAGCCCCGACTTCCATACCATCCGCGGCGCCGACCGCGGCGCCTACCGTGACGCCGGTATCGACCCCGGCTCCCACGCCCACTCCCGGGCCGGTGGCCGCGCCCACTGTGGCGCAGGCTCCCACGTCGACCGCCGCCGCAGTTACGGTGCCGGCTCCTGCCGCGACTGCCGCAGCCACTACGTTGCCGGTTCCAACGGATACCGCCGAGCCTACCGCGGCTCCGGCTCCCACGGCTAGCGCTGAGCCCACTGCTCCGGCTCCGGCGGCGACCGCCGTGCCTGCACCTGCCACGACGCCCGCGCCAGGAGAGGGCGGAGGTGGGGCTGCCTGCGCCGCTCCTGTTGGAGGAGGCTCGAAGACGGACCTCAGCATGGTGGCCCTACTTGTCGGGCTTCTGGGCCTGATCGCCGTGCGCCGCCGGTCCTGAGCGTCAGCACGGCCCCAATAGCCTCTTGCGGGGTCCCCGCCCTTGATGGATGTTTTTCGTTTCGAAGGGGCCCGGTCACCCCAGCCACCGGTTAAACCACTCCAGGGTGCGGGCCAGGTACTCCTCCCGCATTTTGGGGTGGCCGAGCCTGGGAAAGAGGTGGGAGCAATTGGGGAACCGGACGAACTCCACCTCTTTCCCCAGCCGTTTCAGCGCCACGAAGTACTCCTCGCTCTGGGCGATGGGGCAGCGTGCGTCGGCCTCGCCGTGCAGCAGCAGCACCGGAGTGTCGACGTTGGCAACGTATGCGATAGGCGAATGGTTGATCAGCTCCGGGGCCGCGCCGGTGAAAGGGCCTCCCCACTGGACCTCGCCAAAGCTGACCCCGATATCCGAGGTGCCGCACATGCTGTACAGGTCGGTGCACGGAGCCCCCACCACCGCGGCCCGGAACCGCTTGGTGTGGCCGACGGTCCAGCTTGTCATAAAGCCGCCGTAGCTGTAGCCGTGGACGCCCAGACGGGAGGCATCCACGTAAGGCCTGGCGGCCACCTCATCCAGGGCCGACATCAGGTCCTGGTAATCTTCTCCGCCCCAGTCCCTCAGGACCGACATCATGAACTCGTTGCCGTAGGTCGAAGAGCCCCTGGGGTTTACCGCCAGCACCAGATAGCCCGACGTCGCCAAGACCTGCTGGACGGGGGCAAAGGAGTCGTAAAAAGCGCCGTTGGGTCCTCCGTGAATGTCCAGCACCAGGGGGTAATGCCGCTTGGGATCGAAACCGGGAGGGCGCCACAGGCGGCATTCTAGCTCCAGGCCCTCCCGCTGGACACAGAACTTCTCCAGGTCAGCCGGGGGGTGTTCCGCCAGATAGTCCCGGTTGCAGCCGGTCAGACGTTTGGTGGCGCCGGAGGCCAGGTCCACATGGTGAAGGTCTCCGGGATTGGATGGAGAGGACGACAGGGTTACAGCAGCGCTTGCGGCCTGATCGAGGGTCAGGCTGGTGCTCTGGCAACCCCCGCCCGCCAACGGGCGGCACGGGCCGCCGGATGCCGGAACCTGGAACAGAAAGGACTCCCCCCGCCGGTCTCCCAGGAAGATGACCCGGCCGTCCTCGGTCCAGCGCAGCCCTGGGGACCCGCTGAGAATGGGGAATCCAACATAGGGCTTCACCGAATCGGTGGTGAGACAGTCGGGAGGCCGGCCCCGCTCCAGAACGTAGAGCCAGGACTGCCATAGTACCATCCCCTCCGGCGCGTCGGACCCGATGGCTAGCAGCCGCTGCCCATCGGGAGACCAGGCCAGGGCCCCCACGCTGAAGAGGCCTTCGGACCACTTCTCCGGCTCACCACCGGTGGCCGCGATCACATAGGCCTCGGTAAGGTCCCGGCTGTCCCGGTCGTCCCGCCGGCCCGAGACAAAAGCCAGCCGGGAGCCGTCGGGGGACCAAACGGGGGCCACGTCGTCCCAGTCTCCGTCCGTGAGTTGGATGGTCGGGCCGCCTTCGACCGGGGCGATGAACAGATGGAAATGGGCGTCGCCGCGCCAGCCCAGGGTGTCGTACCGGTACCTGATTCGCCGCACCACCCGTACTTGAGGCGTCCCGGCGGCCGGCGGGTCCTCGGGCGGCGTCTCCGGGTCCACGTCGGAGCAGATTACCACCTGCCGGGCGTCCGGCGACCAGCCGAAATCGAGCACGCCCCGCTCCATCGCCGTCAGCGGCCTGGCTTCGCCCCCTCCGGCCGCCATCAGCCAGACCTGGCGGCGGTCGTCTTCGTCCGGCCTGAGGAACCCCAGAGTGGCGCCGCCGGGGGCGAATTTGGGCACGGCGTCGGCTTTGCCCTGGGTGAACTCCTCCTGTTGTCCGGTGGCCAGGTCGAGCATCATTATTCGGGAGCGGGCGTCCCCGTTCTCCTGGCCGAACCAGGAGTGGGTATAGGCCAGGCGGGACCCGTCGGGCGACAGGGCGGGGTCGGCGACGGCCCGCAGGAGCCGGGCCACGTCCGGCCCGATCGGAGTAGTCATGGAGCCTCCCCTCAACGGCGCGAGGATCGAGCGGGATAGCGCCGGCGAACCTGGCGTGGCATGTCGGCGGCGCGTCGATTCTACCACAGGCCGGTGGCTGGGCTGGGTGAGGGCATTGGCTACAATAACAAGGCCTGAGGTCTGCGCTGTTCCAGGCCGCGGGTCCACCGCGTGCCATGGCCAGCCCTCACCCAGCCCAGGCTGCGCCAGGGCACCCCTCTCCCATCGGGAGAGGGGCCGGGGGGGTACAAACCGGGTAGACTGGTAACAGAAAAACCGGGCACATGGGTAACACTTTC